>DATGFU010000277.1:0-8020 GCA_035308865.1 Allostellaceae bacterium
TTGCCGAGGCTCCGCGCCAACGCGGGCGTGGTCACGATCGCACAGGCCGCTCCGTCGGACACGCCGCAGCAATCGAACAGGCCGAGCGGCTCGGCGATAATCGGCGCGTTGATCACGGTGTCGATGTCGATCTTCTTGCGCAGATGCGCCTTCGGGTTGCGCGAGGCGTTGGCGTGGCTTTTGACCGAGACATGGGCCATGGCGCGCTTGAGGTCGGCCTTGCCGACGCCGTGCTTTGCGGCATAGGCGGCGGCAAGCTGTGCGAAATTGCCGGGGGCCGAGCCCGATGCGCCCATCAAGTCCCAGGTGGTGCCGCGGGTCCGCGCAGGCAGGCCGCCATAGCCGGTGTCCTTGAGCTTCTCGGCGCCGATGGCGAGCGCGATGTCGGCCGCACCGCTGGCCACGGCATAGACGGCTCCACGCAGCGCCTCGGTGCCGCTGGCGCAATAATTCTCGACTTTGGTAACCGGGATATTGGGCAGGCGAAGCGCGATCGACATCGGCACCGCGGAGGCGCCAACATTGACTTGGTCCTGGGCCACGCCGAACCAGGCGGCCTCGATCTGCGACGGCTCGATCCCGGCGTCGGCCAGCGCCTCGCGATAGGCCTCGACCGCCAGGCTTTCGGCGCCCCGGCTCCAATGTTCGTCGAACTTGGTGCAGCCCATGCCAAGAATGGCGACCTTGTCCTTGATGCCGCTTGCCATGGTCAGGGCCTCCCGCTCGGCCGGCGTTCGCGGTCCGGCACGGCCTTCCAGAAATAGCGAGTGAAGCCCCGCACCTCGTCCAGGTTCTTGATCCGGAACATCATCCGGACCGGCGCGCCGACCTGGATGTCCGCTTCAGTGCAGTCGGCGAATTCCGCGACCATCCGGCCGCCGCCCTCGAATGCGATCGTGCCGTAGAAATAGGGCGGCGACGGCGTGTAGGCAAGGCGGTCGGCGGTATAGGTCACCACCGTGGCCGGGATCTCGGCGAAGCGATAGTCCTCCTGCGTGCCGAAAGCCGCGTCGTTCTGGTTGACGCTGAGATCCGATCTCGGGAACTGGATCGTGCCGGTCTTGGTGCAGCGCCCGCCGATCAGGCCCAGCACGGCCTTACGCTCGCGATAGAGCGCGGTCAGCGGGGTCTTCATGTCCTGCTCGGCTCGCATGCCGCGATCGAGGTCGAGCAATCCGGCGAGCGCCAGATAGCGGACATATTCGGATGTGACCTCCGCGCGAGCCAGCGACATGGAGAGCGGCGCCGCCGACCGGTAGCCGGCGATCGCATCGGTCGTCCGGAAGACGAGGGTGTCGCAGCCTTGGCCAAAACCTGCCAGGAGGATCGTCTGGCCGGGCCGAGCCGTCTCCAGCGCTTGGGCGAGCAGGATGAGCGATTGCGCGGGGCCGGCATCGCCCATCTGGAGGAATACGCTCTCGTCGACCGCCTCGGCGCGGAAGCCCAGCCGCTTGGCGAGGCTTGCCGCGAGGCCGCGAATCGGTGTGTCGAAGGCAAATCGGTCGATCTGCTCTGGCGTCAGGCCGGTCTTGGACAGGATCGCCGTGACGGAATCCGGCAGGATCTTGCCGTAGCCTTCATCGCGGACCCACCGCGACTCCCAACTATAGGAGAATTCCGAGCCGGCGGCGCGGAAGTGATCGACGAAATCGACCGAGATGCTGTGGCTGGCGATAAGCTCGGCGATGATGCCGTGCGTGCCGACAGTGAACGCCGCGGCCCCGTCGCCGGCGGTCAGTTCGCTTTCGGAGCCCGGTTGCGGGCGCTGCTTTTCGGCGGCGATGCACAGCGCGGCGCCTTGGCTGCCGGCGCGCAACGCGGTCAGGAGCGCCGTCGTGCCGGCCCGCTGGCTGCCGGTGATGTCGATCGTCGAAATGGCGTCGTCGAGCGCCAGCGCCTCCTTCACGAGGCAAGCGTTTTGGCGATCGAGGAAGGGCAGCGAGGTCGAGGCCAGATAGATCGCATCCAGCGGTTCGCCGCCGACGCAGCCGCGCGCGGCCTCGACTGCGAGTGTCACCGCGTCTTCGTCCCAGTTGGCGATGGCGCGCAAGCCTTTCGCCATGCCCATGAGCCCCGGCGCGTGCCAGACGTGGACGGCGGCGACCGCCGAACGGTCCAGCCGAAGCCGGGGAACGAAGGTGCCATATCCGGTGATGCCGGGCGCCACGGTCATGTCTCCGCGAAGGCGAGAAAGCCGTGGTTCAGCACGACGACATCGCGCCCGACGACCCGAGCCCGGACAGAAGCCCTGCCGGGGCCGTCCCGCCAGATGTCGGTGCGGATCGTCTCGCCGGGGAAGACCGGGCTGGAGAAGCGCGCGTCGAACTGCCGGAATCGCGCCGGATCGTTGCCGCACAGCGCCCGCAGGAGCGCGCGGCCGACCACGCCGTAGGTGCACATGCCGTGAAGGATTGGCCGGTCGAATCCGGCGCGCCGAGCGATTGCCGGATCGGCATGGAGCGGGTTCGGGTCGCCGGACAACCGATAGAGCAGGGCCTGGTCGATCCGAGTCGAGAGGTCGATGATCGCGTCCGCGGCGCGGTCGGGGATCGGATGGGGCGGCGGCGCGCCGTCCGTGCGTCCCCCGTATCCGCCGTCGCCGCGGAGGAAGCTGGTCGAGCCCAGCGTCGCCACCAGATCGCCGGTCGCCTGGTCGTAGAGCCGGCGAGAAGCGAACAGCAGTGCGCCTTTGTCGGGACCCTTGTCGTAGACCTCGTCGAAGGTGAGCACGCTGCGGATCGTCGCCGCGACCGGCACCGGGCGGTGCAGGATCAGGCGCTGCTCGCCGTGCAACACCTTGGCCCAATCCACACGAAATCTCGGCTCCTTCAGATAGAAGCCGGGATAGGCCAGCACCAGCGGCATCGTCGGCAGCGCCTTCAGCCCCTCTTCGTAGAGATAGGCCAACTCGGCTGCGTCGGTCGGATCCTCAGCGCCGGCGCCCACGCCCAGCGCATAGAGGATCGTGTCTCGAACTTCATGTCGCGCGATGGTCTCGATCGGCGGCAGCGCCATCCACTCGTCGTAGGGCAGCACGGCGGTCAGATCGGGTCGGAGGCGAAGACGTCGGGGGAGCGTTCCAGGGGCGTCAGCCCCGATCTGAAGGCCGGTATCGCGAACTCGGCGATTTCCCGCACGGTCCAGCCGGCATCTCGCTGCACCATGCGGACCGGACGCGGCTGGTTGAACAGATGAATCTCGTTGCGCCGGACAGCGAAGACCTGGCCGGTCAGATCCTTCGACAGGTCGGACAGCAGGAAGGCGGTGAGGGGGGCGATCTTGTCCGGCGACATCTTCTTGATGCGCTCGACCCGCGCCTTCTCGGCCGGCGTGTCGGACGGGATCGACGCCGTCATCCGGCTCCAGGCGAACGGCGCGATGCTGTTCGAGCGCACGCCGAAGCGTTGCATGTCGAGCGCGATCGAGCGCGACAGACCGGCGATGGCGAGCTTGGCTGCGGCATAGTTGGCTTGGCCGAACGATCCGATCAGGCCCGAGGTCGAGGTGTAATGCACGAAGGCGCCGGCCCCCTGCTCGCGGAACGGCATGGCCGCTGCCCGGGAAACGTAGAAGGCGCCGTTGAGGTTGACATCGACGACGGCTTGCCATTCCGCGACCGTCATCTTGTGGAAGATCACGTCGCGCATGATGCCGGCGTTGTTGACCACGCCGTCGATGCGCCCGAAATTCGAAATGGCGGCGGCGATGATGGATTCCGCGCCCTTCGGATCGGCGACGCTGTCGCGATTCGCCACCGCGCGCCCGCCTGATGCGACAATTTCCGAGACGACGGAGTTGGCCGGGTCTTCTTCCGTAGAGTCGCCGCCGAGCGAGACGCCCAGATCGTTGACGACGATCGCGGCACCCTCACGCGCGCAGAAGAGCGCCACCTCTCGACCGATGCCGCGGCCCGCCCCCGTGACGACGATGACCTTTTCGGACAGGGTGCTTGCTTTGCTCACCGCAGCCTCGCGATTATTATCGAACTGAACATCACATAAATGCATCAGGGTGGTCGGGACAAGCGGATTCTGGGAGCTGGAATTGACGTGGATCACCATGGACGAGGCGGTCGCGCTCGCGGGTCGCCGCGGGTCGCTGTTTGTGCCCGGTTCGACCGGCGAACCGGGCGGGTTTCTGGCCGAGGTCGCGCGCCGGCCCGGCTGCCTTGCAGGCATTGCGCTGACCACCGGCTTCGTCTCCGGCATCAACAACTTCTCGAGGCTGGCGGGAAGCGGGGCTGCGCTCAGCGGCTTTTTCCCGGGCACCGGGATCGAGCTGACGCTTGTCCCCACGACGTATTTCGGCATCGATCGCCGAATTATGGTGCTAGCGCCGGAAACCGTGGTGGTCGAGGTGGCGCCGCCGCGTGGGGACGGCAGCTGCGGCCTCGGCGTGGCGGTGGATTTCACGGAGACGGCGCTGCGGTCGGCCGCGACCCGAATCGCGGTGATCAATCCGGCCCTCCCCGACCTCGTCCGCGGGCCGCGCCCGGCGCTCGCCGACTTCACCCATGTCTGCGAGCGGGAGAGCCCGATCCTCTGCATCCGCAACCCGGAACCCGATGCCGTCTCGCAGAAGATCGCGGCCCGGGTCGCCGCCTTTGTGCCGGACGGCGCGACCATCCAGATCGGCATCGGCCGCATCCCCGGCCAGGTCATGGCGGCACTGTCGGCGCGGCGCGGCCTACGCTTCCACTCCGGCATCGTCACTTCGGGCGTGCGCGCGCTTGTCGAGAGCGGCGCCGTCGCGGGCGAGGGGTCTATCGTCGCCGCATCGTTCGGCGGCGATGCCGCGTTCTATGCTTGGCTTGGAGGGCGGCCCGAAGTAGCGCTGGCGCCGGTCCGCCATACCCATCATCCGGCGACGCTCGCTGCCATCGACGGCCTTGTCTCGATCAACTCTGCGATCGAGGTCGATCTGCTGGGCCAGGTCAACGCCGAGTGGCTGGGCGGCCGCCGGATCAGCGCGCCCGGGGGCCTGCCGGATTTTGCCCATGCCGCCCAGCGCGGCCGCAACGGGCTTGCGATCGTGGCGTTGCCGGCGACCGATGGGTCAATGTGTCACTCGCGGATCGTGCCACGCCTCGAAGCCCCGCCGACCGTGGCGGCCGGCGGGATCGACGTGGTGGTCACCGAGAACGGCGCCGCCGATCTCCGCGGCCGAACCGCCGAGGAGCGGGCCGCATGCCTTGCCGCGATCGCGGCCCCGGCTTTTCGTGCGGCGCTCACCGGCGCCAGCCGGGCTTGAGCGCGAAGGCCACCAGACTATCGCCCATAGGGCCGGGAAAAAGATTGTTTCCGCCCGCCGCAATCACGACGTACTGCTTGCCATGGATCGAGTAGGTCATCGGGACCGCCATCCCGCTGGCCGGCAGCGAGGCCGTCCATAGCTCATCGCCCGTCTCGGTATCGAAGGCCCGGATGTGCTTGTCCGCGGTGCCGGCCATGAAGACGATGCCGCCGGCGGTCACGATCGGCCCGCCGGAGAAGGGCGCTCCCAGCTTGATGGGCGGCGCCAGCGGATGCAGGTTCTCGATCGTGCCCAGCGTCACCTGCCATTTGACCGTGCCCGTCGAGAGGTTGACCGCCGAGAATGTCGCCCAGGGCGGCGGCGAGCAGGGCGCTCCCCACGGCGAGAGCAGGAAGGAAAGATGGACGACATAGGGCGTGCCCCGCATCGGGAACGGCCCTTCCTCGGCGCCCTGGCCGGGCCGGCGCGGATCGACCGGGCCCTCGCGCGGCACCAGCTTGATCACCTGCGGGATCTGGAAATTCGGCACGTAGAGCGTACCGGTGGTCGGATCGACGGCACCGCCGCCCCAGTTCATGCCCCCGGCGCCGCCGGGAAAGCCGATCGTGCCCTTGCGGGTGGGCGGGGTATAGAGCCCGTCGCTCTGGTACGACGCGATCAGGTCACGGCAGGCACCGCGGTCGTAGGGCGTGAAGCCCCAGGCGTCCCCCGGCCTCAGCCCAGCCTTGACCAGCGGAGGGATGCCCGTCGGATAGGGTTGGGTCGGCCAGATCCCCATATCGGGGATGTCGGTCTGCTGCGGCACCGGCTTCTCGACGATCGGATAGACCGGCTCGCCGGTCAGCCGATTGAACACGAACACGAAGCTCTGCTTGGTCAGCTGGATGACGGCCGGGATCTTCTGCCCGTCCTTGGTGATGTCGACCAGGATCGGCATCGCCGGCGGATCGTAATCCCAGAGATCGTGATGGGTGAGCTGATAGCCCCAGACCTGCTTGCCCGTCGTGGCATCGAGGGCCACAAGCGAATCCGTCCACAGATTCTTGCCCGGGCGATCGGTGCCGTAGAAATCCGAGGTTGGCTGGCCGGCCGGCACGAACACCAGCTTGTTGACCGGGTCGACGGAGACGAAGGACCAGACATTGGCGGCGCCGGAATAATCGGCGCTGCCCTTGCCCCAGGTCGCATAGGCCGGGTCCGCCGGGTCATGCGGCACCGGATCGTATTCCCAGCGCAAGGCGCCGCTGCGCAGGTCGAAGGCGCGCAGCTTGCCGCTCGGCGCGTTGGCCCGGTTGACGTCGAACATTGTGGTGCCGAAGATCGCGACGTCGCCGGCGATGGCGGGCGGCGAGCGAAGCTGCACCTCGTCCTTCACCTCCATCCCCGGGATCTCCACGGCGACGATGCCGTCCGTTCCGAAATCCTTGCAGAGTCGGCCGTTGCGCGCGTCGAGCTCAATCATCTCGGTCGAGGCGCCGTAGATGATCCGGTCCTTGCAGGGCGCGTCCACGGGCAGAGCCGGATCCGTCCACCCTGTGACACCGCGGCATTTGAGGTAGGCGTCGCCCTTGGGCGTCGGCGTCAGCCCCGGATCGTAGCGCCAGCGCTCGGCCCCCGTCTCCGGGTCGAGCGCGAACACGGCATGGCGATGAGTGCAGCCGATGAGATTGCCGCCGAACAGGATCGGCGTCGTCTGGTAGGAGTAGACTTGCGACGCCTTGACCGGGCCGAGCTTCGCGTACTCGCCGCTGGTGTAGCTCCAGGCTTGCTCGAGCCCCTGCACGTTGCCGCGGTTGATCTGGCTCAGCGGCGAATAGCGGGTGCCGCCCCAATCCGCGCCGAAGATCGGCCACTGCCCCTGGGCATCGTCGGAGGCCACGATCGGGCCGATCGGCGGCTTGGGCCAGGGCTGGTAGAGCCACAGCAGGTACGCGGCAACGCTGGCGCCGATCAGGCCCAGGAGCACTTTCAGGATCGGACGCCGCCGCTTGGCCGGTGCGGATCGAGTATCGTTCACGGATGACCTTCCCCTCACGCGAGCCGGCTGTCGCGGCCCTGCCAGTAGCGATCGCGAACCAGGCGCTTCTGCAGTTTTCCCGTATCAGTGCGCGGCAGGCTGTCGACGAAATCGACGGAGCGCGGGCATTTGTAGGAAGCGATGCGCGCTCGACAGTAGGCGATCAGCTCGTCCGCCAGGGCAGGGCCGGGTGCGGCGCCGTCCGCCGGGATCACGACAGCCTTGACAGCCTCGCCCATCGCGTCGTCGGGAACCCCGACGACCGCCACGTCGCGGACCTTGGGATGCCCGATCAGCGTGTCCTCGGCCTCCTGCGGGTAGATGTTCACGCCGCCGGAGATGATCATGTTCGACTGCCGGTCGGTGAGGAAGAGATAGCCGTCCTGGTCGAGATAGCCGATATCGCCGAGCGTGAACCAGTCGACCCGATAGACCGAGGCCGTCTTCTCCGGATCCTTATGGTAGGCGAAATTGCCGAGCGCCCCGGGCATGTTGCGGAAATAGACCGGACCTTCCAGAAGCGGCGTCCTGACCATGGCGCCCGATGGGTCCAGCACCGCCACGTCGAGGCCGGCCCAGGTGCGGCCGACCGAGCCCGGGCGTTCCAGCCATTCGGCAGAGCTGATCATCGTGCCGCCGCCTTCGGTCCCGGCATAGTATTCGGTGAGGATCGGTCCCCACCAATCGATCATCTGGCGCTTGACCGCCGGGGGGCAGGGAGCGGCCGCGTGAACGACGCTGCGCAACGAG
>DATGFU010000278.1:0-4232 GCA_035308865.1 Allostellaceae bacterium
CGGCGAGGGAACGTGCTGCCGTACCCTTGCCGCCCTCGACGATCGCGCGACCTCGCATTCCGGTCTTGATGTCCGCGGCGGTTCGCCCTGCTGCGATATCGGCCTGGAATCTCGCAACATCCGCCGATGTGACCGCAGACACGATCTTTCGACCCAGCAGCGGCACAATATGGCGGGTGATGTTCGACCGGTCGGTGTCCCAGCTCGACGCCTTCTTGTTCGGCTTTTCCGCCGGGCCTTCCCGCAGATAGACGTCTGCAAGGTCCGCGATCGTCTCGGCCTTCTTTGCGTCCACCCGCTCCTGCGCAGGGTCCTTGCCGTCGGCAACTTCAGCCAGCCGGTCCTTTGCAAGGTTGCGCGCCTCCTCGGGCGTCAGGACCGTCGCCTTGCCGAGCGTCATGCGCCTGCTGACACCGTGCGCGTTCCGATACTGCAAGATCCAGGAGCGGACTCCACTCGGCTTAATCCGGAGGCCGAAGCCGGGGATCTCGTCGTCCCAGGCATACACGTCGCGATCCGGGTACTTATCGAGCAACGCGATCGAGCGCAGCGTCAGCTTCATGTCCACCTCTTGGTCCTGCGGGTCGGGTAAGCTCCGGGTAAGCACGGGTAAGCAATATGTGGAATTTTCCTGTGATTACCTCTTCACTGAACATGGGGATAAAATGAGCGTATCACAATGGTTAGATAACAACAGCGAAGCGGGGTAAGCACGAGAAAATACTGATCCTCTACAATGGCATTGTAGAGGTCAGCGGTTCGATCCCGCCTGGCTCCACCAGTTATATCAAGGGCTTAGCGGTCAGCCGCTAAGCCCTTTGCTTCGTCTGGAGAACGATCTTTCAGCCCTGCGGCTCCAGGGGTCGGGTCAGTGTCCGACGAGCCCATGAACTCCGGTCAGCGTCGCGCCCGTGAAGGTTGCTCCCGCGACATTGGCGCCGCGCAGATCGGCATCGGTCAGATCCGCACCGGTGAGATCCGCGTCGTGCAGGTCGGCGCCTGTGAAATTGGCGCCGTGCAGCCGTGCGAACTGGAAGTTCACGGTCCCCAACGCCGCACCGGAAAAGTCGGCTCCCTCGAGGATCGCACGCGAGAAATCCGCCCGGATGAGCCCCATCGACTGGTTGCGCATGTCGGTTGCCGCGCGAAGATGCGAAAGGTTGGCGCCCCGCATGTCGTCGAGCGTGAACCGGGCCTGGACGAAAGCGCCTGAAAGGTTCGCGCCGACGAAACGGGCGGCCTCGTCGGGCCGCGTCTCCAGGCCGGCCGAGACGACCAGCGTCTCCAGATGGGCCTCGCTCAGGTCGGCGTGGGAAAAGTCCGCGCCGATGATCCAGGCAAGATTCAGCTGGGCGCCATGAAGATGGGCGCCCGTGAGCTTCGCGCCGACGAGCTTCGCCCCCTTCAGATCCGTGCCGGTCAATTCGGCGTTGGACAGATCGGCATGCGATAGGTCCAGATCATGAAGGTCGAGACCGGCGAGCGACTTACCGGCAAGGTCTACGCCGTGACCGGGGCTGCCCCGGGACAGAGCGGCCTCGACCGCCGCCCGGGTGAGGTCGGCGGCACCTGCCTGCGCCGAAACCAGGCAGAGGCCGAGCAGCGCAAGAAGGCGAGGCGTGCGGCACATGGGCACCTCCCCAGCTGTCATCGTGGCGGTGGCGTCGGCGCTACCTTGCTGCCCGGCGCCGGGCCGTGGGGTGATCCTACGCTTCTACCGCTTGCGCGCCAGACATAGCACGTACCTCCGGATGCCTGCAGGTGGCGAACGTCGTCTTCTCGACGATCTCGTCGCGAATGACGTCCTGTTGCGCGGGCGGCCCTGGCTTGGAGGGCGGCGCGGCCGGATCCGGTCGATTGCATGCGGATGCCCGGCCGGGCCACGCGCTTCGGCCGCGCCATGGCTCTGTTGCCTTGGCGTCGGCTTCCATGTCCCTATCCGGCAAACGGCGCGGGGAGGCGGCGGATGAGTCTTATCGACCTGAGCGGCAAGGTGGCGCTGGTGACCGGCGGCGCCCGCGGGATCGGGGCGGCGGTGGCGGCGCTGCTGGCTGAGCACGGCGCCGGCGTCGTGGCGACCGATGTGCTGGAGGAGGCAGGCCGGGCGACGGTCGAGGCGATCCGGACGGCCGGCGGCCGCGCGCTCTTCCGTCACCACGACGTCCGCGACGAGGCGGGCTGGCAGGAAGCGATCGCAGCCGCCGTCACCGAGTTCGGCGGCCTCGACATCCTGGTCAACAACGCCGGCATTGAATCCTCCGGGTTCCTCGCCGATTTCTCCGTCGAGGATTACCGGACGGTGTTCGACGTGAACGTGCTCGGCACGTATCTCGGCCTCAAATATGCGGCGCGGACCATGCGGCCGGGCGGGCAGGGGGGACGCGGCGGCAGCGTCATCAACCTGTCCTCCGTGGCCGGGCTGGTCGGCACCTCGGGCTACGCGGTCTACTCGGGCTCGAAAGGCGCGGTGCGGCTGCTGAGCAAGTCGGCGGCAGTCGAGTTCGGCCGGCTCGGCTACAACATCCGCGTCAACTCGGTCCATCCCGGGCTGGTCGACACCGCGATGGGCAATGACCTGCTGAAGCACCTGGTGGCGTTGGGCACCTTCCGCGATGTCACCCAGGCCAGCGCGGCGATGCTGGGTGCCCATCCGATCGGCCGGACCGGCCTGCCGGTCGATATCGCGCGTGCCATCCTCTTCCTCGCCTCCGACCTCTCGGCCTGGGTTACCGGCACCGAGATCGTCGTCGACGGCGGCATGACCGCGACGTGATCGACAAGCTGGAACTGCTGCTGGCGCTTGCCCGCGAGCGTCATTTCGGCCGGGCGGCCGAGGCCTGCAACGTGACCCAGCCGACGCTCTCCGCCGGGATCAAGCAGCTCGAGGACACGCTCGGCGTGCTGCTGGTCAACCGGCAGTCGCGGTTCCACGGCTTCACGCCGGAGGGCGAGCGCGTGCTCGACTGGAGCCGCCGGATCGTCGGCGACATGCGGGCGATGCGCGACGAGATCCGGGCGTTGCGGCGCGGCGAGCTGACCGGGCATCTCCGGATCGCCGCGGTGCCGACGGCGCTGGCCATGCTGCCGGCGCTGACGACGCCGTTCCGGGCGCGCCACCCCGGCGTGCGGTTCACCATCATCTCCCGCACCTCGATCGAGATCCTGAGCGCGCTCGAGAACCTCGATATCGATGCCGGCATCTCCTATCTCGACAACGAGCCGCTCGGACGGGTGCGCTCCGTGCCGCTCTATTCCGAGCGCTACTGCCTGCTGGTTGCCGCCGACCATGAATTCGGCGACCGCGACCGGGTGCGGTGGAGCGATGTGGCGCAGGTGCCGCTGTGCCTGCTGACGCCGAACATGCAGAACCGCCGGATCATCGACGGGCTGCTGCGCCAGGCGGGCGTCGAGCTGGCGGCGCCGAGCCTCGAATCGAACTCGATGATCGTGCTCTTCTCGCACATCCGGACCCGGCAATGGGCCGGGATCATGCCGGCGAACCTCGTCGAGACGCTGGGCCTGACCGAGACGATTCGCGCCATTCCCATCGTCGAGCCCACGGCCGCGCACATGATCGGCCTGATCGTGCCGGACCGCGAGGTGATGACGCCGCTCGGCGCGGCGCTGGTCGCCGAGGCTTTGCGGGTTGCCCCGATGCTGAACGGCGATTGATAGAGATCATCTATCAGGCAACGAATCTGCGGAATTGATTGGCCCTCGTTTCCGGGCTTTCTGGTCCCATACGCGATTGGCGATTCCAATCGGCCTTTCATAAGGAACCGATGGGTAAGGCAGGTGCATCGAATCGCGGAGAGGAGGGTTTGGGATGTCGCTGTTGGCGGAATTCGATCCCAGAGTGTTCGAGGCCGGGTCGCCCACGGTGTGGTGCCCGCGCTGCGGCCTGCGCCCAGACCGCGAGTTCCGCCGCCTCGACAGCGCCCCGCCGGCGCCGACAACCGATCCGTTCATCGATGACGCCGATATATGGGGCGAAGTTCTCTATCGCCGCCCGAACGCCAACGGGCTCAGCTACGAGCGCTGGCGCCACCGCTGCGGCAGCGAGCTGGAGACGCTGCACGATGCGGCCGCCGCCGCGCCGCTGCGGTTCAGGCCGGTCGAGGATCCGCTCCTGTACGAGGCGGCGGAGTAGCGCCGCCCGTCAGGGCCCGTTCATCGCCTGGATCATCGAAAGGCCGAGATGGGCAGGGCTCGGCGCGATCCGTATCCCCGCT
>DATGFU010000279.1:0-3255 GCA_035308865.1 Allostellaceae bacterium
CGCCGCCGACCACACCGCCAGGGCGTTGGCGACGTTGTGGCCGCCGGCGAGGGGCAGCTCGACGGTCACCTCGCCGGCGGCGTCATCCGCCACCCGGAAGCGGCTGGCGCTCCGCGTCGGTTCGCAGCCTGCCGGCCGCACGTCGTTGCCTTCCTCGAGCCCGTACAGGATGGTCCGGCAGGGCGCCCGGCGCGCCAGCTCGCGGACCTCCCGCGTGTCGCCGCAGGCCACCAGCAGGCCGTCCGCCGGCAGCTGCGCGATCACCTGGCGGTAGGCCTCGCGCAGCGCCTCCGGGCTGGCATACAGGTCGGCGTGGTCGTACTCGACGCTGGTGAGAATCAGCGTCTCGGGGCGATAGTGCAGGAACTTGGCGCCGCGGTCGAAGTAGGCGGCGTTGTACTCGTCGCCCTCGACGACGAAGCGTCCCCGGGCTGCCGTCGGAGCGGCGCCGCCGGCAGGGCCTTGCCCGGCAGGCTCCGCCGGAGGGCCGCCGGCGGCGAAGCTGCCCGAGAGGTCGTGCGGCACGCCCCCGATCAGGTACCCGGGATCGGCGCCGCACTGGCTGTAGACCCAGGCCGCCATGGCCGTCGTCGTCGTCTTGCCATGGGTGCCGGTCACCACCAGCGGCCGCCTGCCGGCGAGGAAGAAGCGCGCCAGGGCCTGCGGCATCGACAGCACCGGCACTCCCAGCCGCGTGGCGGCGACCGCCTCGGGATTGTCGCTGCGCACGGCGTTGCCCACGACCACCAGGTCGGGCGCCGGCTCGAGGTGCGCCGCGTCGTAGCCGACGGTCGGCCGGATGCCGGCGCGCTCGAGCAGGGTGCTCATCGGCGGGTAGAGCGGCCCGTCGGAGCCGCGCACACGGTGGCCCTGCTCTTGCAGCAGGCAGGCGAGCGGAGCCATGCCCGTACCGCCGATAGCCACGATGTAGATGTCGAGCGGTGTCTGTTCCGTCGGCCTCATCGCCGGTCGATCTCCTGGCCTGCGGCGCCGCCGGATCGGGCGCTGGCGCTGGGACGGTGACGTTGCGGTGTCGGTCTTCCCGCTGGCGGGCGCCGAGTGTAGCATTCAGCGAGCCTCACATCTTCGACCCAAGGAGCCGGCTGCCATGAAGCGTCATTCAAGCCCCGTCATTTTGGCACTCAGTGCCATCCTCCCCCTCGCCGCCGCGGTGCTCGCCGCCGTTCCGGCGGCCGCGAAGGCCCCGGCGGCGGCATCGGCGGCCACCTCCGCGGCGACGCAGCCGAAGGCCGTCGCCGTCTCGCCGATCCAGGACGTGGGATCGGTGCCTAAGGGCGAGAAGATCACGCACGACTTCGAGATCCGCAACGACGGCAGCACCGAGCTCGTGATCACCGACGTCAAGCCCGCCTGCGGCTGCACCGTGGCCAATTACGACCGGACGATCGCCCCCGGCAAGACCGGCAAGGTGCACGTCGTCGTCGATACCGCCAACTTCACCGGGCCGGTGGCCAAGGGCGTCACCGTCTTCACCAACGACGCCTCGAACCCGCAGGTGGAGCTGACCGTTCGCGCCAAGATCGAGCCCTACATCGCGGTGAAGCCGGGCTTCGCCCGGTACACGATCGTGAAGGACGAGGCCAAGGAGGGCACCATCGTTCAGACCCTCTATACGCCCGACGGCTCGCCGATGGACATCGTGAAGGTCGATTCGCCATGGCCGTACCTGTCGGTGAGCTTCCGCGAGGCGCAGGAGGGCGAGCGGCTGCCCGACGTCAAGGTCAAGCAGTGGCGCGTCGAGACGAAGCTGTCGAGCGACGCGCCGGTCGGGCCGCTCGCCGGCTACGTCACCGTCCACACCAGCCACGCCAAGCAGAAGCTGGTCGAGATCCCGGTCTCGGGGTTCGTGCGGCCGGTGCTCGCGGTGACCCCGCCGCGGGCCGACTTCGGGCAGATCGACGTCAAGGAGCCGCAGCGCCGGGTCCTCGACGTCAAGAACTTCGCCACCGAGCCGATCAAGGTGATCGGCGTCGACCCGCCGGGCCAGGGCATCGAGGCCAAGGTCGAGCCGCTCGAGGAGGGCCGCGAGTACACGGTGCGGCTCAC
The DNA here is from genome assembly GCA_035308865.1 of Allostellaceae bacterium. GTDB lineage: Bacteria > Pseudomonadota > Alphaproteobacteria > ATCC43930 > CGMCC-115725 > DATGFU01. Next base: position 2,068 of record DATGFU010000279.1, read on the forward strand.
CCTGAACTCGGGCATGGCCAAGGGGCCCTTCCACGGCAAATTGACCATCCACACCGACAGCCCGAAGTCGCCGGTCCTGGAGGTCGAGCTGGTGGGGACCGTCCTCTGATCGAGCCTAAATGCTGGTCTAGGGCCTCGTGGGCCGCGCTCACCGGTTCGGGCGGGCTGCCGACCTCGATCCCTCGTCGCCGACGCCCTTGGGTGCCGGCGACGCACGAGAGAACCGATCGGGGAATGGACTGAGCGAGGGATCCCGTTGTATACTTCCAGATGCGGGAAGGAGAAGACTCGTGGCGCGTGAGATCTCGTAACTGGTTGGCCTGAAGTCGGAGGACTGCTGGAGAGTCAAGCGCTTCATTCCGGCTTCAATCTCGAGTTCAGGTAAAGGTAGCTCTCGCGGGCTTCTTTCTGGTACTTCCCCAGCTCCGCCAGGATCCCGCGTTTCCACGCGGCGTGTCCCAGCTTCCCACCGGTCAGCTGTTCTGTCCATCGAGCTAGTTCGGCGTTCGGAGGCTCTTCGACGGTCCCATACCAATAGACGTAGCTCCGGTTAGTCTCGTAACGCAGGACATAATAAAATAATCGCAACAGTGGCGCATAAGCTGAAAGCGGCAAGTCAGGGTTGACGACCCAGGTGTCGAAGGCCAGGCGACAGCGGAGCAGAGCCGGGCGCTGCGCGGGCACAGCTGTCAGGCTTGTCGAGAAGGCGGCATAGCTCTCGGCACCGCCCATCTCGTCGAGGGCGGCGGTGTAATCCGCAAGCCCAAGAGTCCTCTGGCAGGCATGTTTGAGCAGTAGCCAGAGATCCGAGAGGATATCCTCTCCCAGTCGGCTCTTCAGATAGAACCCCCCAGCTTTGTCGCGCAGACGCTTCATCAGCACCAGAAGTGTCATCAATTGAAAGAACGCTTCATCCTGCCAGGCCGGGAAGTCTCGCAGCCAGAGCCGATCTGCCAGATCCCGTAGCGTCGACAGCAGTGGGAGGTAGTGCAGCGTTGCATTGCGATGGCTGATGAGCAGCATCCGTGCCCAGGTCTCCCGAGCCTGCTGCGTATGCCTTTCCACTTCTTGCCGCTTCGCCTCCGCCAGGTGCTCGGCCTGCTGCCGCTCCGCCTCCGCCAGGTGCTCGGCCTGCTGCCGCCTCGCTTCGCGTTCCTTCTCCAATTTCGCCCAGAGGAGGGGCAGGAC
>DATGFU010000280.1:0-2511 GCA_035308865.1 Allostellaceae bacterium
GAGAGGGTCGGGGTGAGGTGGGGAACGCTCAGGCCGTTCCGACAACCCACCTCACCCTCCCGCTCCGCGGGTCCCTCCCTCTCCCCCCTGAAGGGCGGAGAGGGGCTTACGCGGCCTAGATGCCCGCCGCGAAGCAGGCCGATCCGGCGGCGCTGACGCGCTTCGCCTTCCTGACCCTGCCGAACTACTCGATGATCGCGCTGGCCAACGCGCTCGAGGCCTGCCGCATGGCGAATTACGTGGCGGGACGGCCGGTCTATCGCTGGGACGTGGTGACGCTCGACGGCACGCCGATCGGCGCCAGCAACGGGCTGACGCTGTCGCCGACTGTGAAGTTCGACGAGGCGACGGGCTACGATGTGCTGCTGGTCTGCGGCGGCATCGACGTACGCCACGCCACCGACCGCCGGCTCGCCGACATGCTGCGGCGGCTCGCCCGGCGCGGGTTCAATCTCGGCGCGCTCTGCACCGGCGCCTTCGCGCTGGCCGAGGCGGGGCTGCTCGACGGGTATCGCTGCGCCATCCACTGGGAGAACCTCTCGGCCATCCGCGAGGAGTTCACGTACGTCAACTTCGTCGAGGATCTCTACGTCATCGACCGCGACCGCATCACCTGCACCGGCGGCGTGGCGCCGCTCGACATGATGCTGGCGCTGATCGAGGCGCGGCTCGGCCGCGACGTCGCCGCCAAGGTCACCGACGAGTTCATCGTGCCGCGCGCCCGCCCCGCCACCGACCGCCAGATCGCCCGGCTGCTCGCCACCCGCGGCGTCCGCCAGCCGGTGCTCGAACGCGCCGCCCGCGTGATGGCCGAGCATGTCGAGACGCCGCTCGCCATCGACGCCGTGGCCGACGCGGTCGGCGTCTCGATCCGCCAGCTCGAACGCCTGTTCAAGGGCCATCTGGGACTCCGCCCCGCATGGTACTATACCTCGATCCGCCTCGACCGGGCGCGCGAGCTCCTGCGTCTCACCGACATGTCGGTGACCGAGGTGGGGGTGGCCTGCGGGTTCCAGTCGCCGTCCCATTTCAGCGCCGCCTACGCCCGGCATTTCGGGCGGAGCCCACGGGCGGACCGGGCGGTGTAGACGTACGCGGAACAGCGGGAGGCCCGCCGAAGCCCTATTCCTTGACTGGCGCCGTCAGGTCGAAGCAGTAGCGGCCAGCCGGATGCTTCCAGAACGCGTCTCCGCGACCGGAGACCGGAGGAACGTAGAACACTCCTTCCCCAGACGACCAGTCGCCTGGTCTCTCTTCGGCGGTATCGAAGATCGCGCACAGCCGATAGGCGCGGTCGTCAACGGCGATGTATTCGAACTCCCGCCGGGTTACAGGATCGCGCAATGATCGGATCTGCAAGTCGCTAAGTCCGATGGCTCCCAAAATAGGCGGCAGGGCGCCACGATTCTTGCGATATCCATCGATCGCGTTTGCCAGGACCTTGAGATTCTCCACCCGTGTTGCGTCCAGCCGGTGGCGCCTGACGTCGCCCGGCGATCCGTTGAGCCAAAGTCCAGCCCCGGCCGCGGCCGCCACGATGACCGTCGCGATGGCGGCGAAGCCCAGCGGCGCCGGGATCTTCACGTCTCTTCCTCGTCTTTCCGCATGTCCCAGAGGAAGAAGCCGAACGTGCCGCCGGCGATGACCGCGACGACCAGCACCTTGAGGACGAAGCGCTCGGTCAGCTCGCCGCCGAGCGCGCTGTAGACGAGCTCCACCAGATCCCCTACCAGGCAGATCGTGGCGACGAACAGCGTGAGATAGGTCAGGCCGCGACGCGGCTTGGACTTGCGCTTGGTCGGATCCCGCGCGATCGCCCGATTGTTGTGCCAGTAGGCGAAGAGAAACAGCGGGAACGCGATGATCAGCGATGCGACGTTCCAGCGGATCTCGTCGCCGAGCCGCGTCTGTTCCCAAGTGTTCAACCCATCCGGCAGGGCGCGCTCGATGAAGTTGAAAAGCAGCGCGCCAAGGCTAAATGCGCTGTCGTAGAGCGCCAGGAACTGCACGCCATAAGTGAATGCCTCCTTCGCTTCAAGCTGCGGTTTCGGCCGCGGCACCGGGATGGCGAACTCGACATCTGCAAAGAGCGCCAGTGCCTTGTCGGAATCGGTCGAGGTCCATCCGGCACGCAGCAGCACGTCGCGGATTTCCGATCGCGGCGTCCCCCGCGAGAGGGCTTGGCGGGCGAACTCGACAAGCTCAGCGTTCATCCGAACCTCTCCTGGCCAGCCATGCCGGCCGCTGAACGGGATAGGAGCATACGTCGCCGGGAAATGCGGCTTAATTGCGAACAATGTTGGCCGGATGCCGTTACCGACCAAATGATCTATGCGGCCGTGGCCGAAGCTCATTAGACGCCCGTCGCAAACCTTCCGGATCGTTGTCGGAAACCGACTTTCTCGGCCGCACCGCCCGGCCTACCCTGACACGATGCCCGTTTGCCGGGGCAGCCGGAGGATTGCATGAAGAAGGTCGCGCGCGTGGTCGTCATCGGGGGCGGCGTCGTCG
>DATGFU010000281.1:0-8276 GCA_035308865.1 Allostellaceae bacterium
GTTGACCAGCATTATGAGACCGGGCGTTTCAGTCCTCCCTCTCCGCCCCTTGGGGGGGGAGAGGGTCGGGGTGAGGTGGGGCTACTCCGGCGCCTCGGCCGAGCCCACCTCACCCTCCCGCTGCGCGGGCCCCTCCCTCTCCCCCCTGAAGGGCGGAGAGGGGAACCAGGGCGCGGTCTCCCCGTCATGAACATCTCCGAAACCTTCATCCGCCGGCCGATCGCGACGTCGTTGCTGATGCTGGGCATCCTGGTGTTCGGCGCAGCCACCTACAGCCTGCTGCCCGTCTCGGCGCTCCCCACCGTCGACTTCCCGACGATCTCGGTCTCGGCTTCGTTGCCCGGCGCCAGCCCGGACACCATGGCCTCGTCGGTGGCGACGCCGCTGGAGCAGCAATTCGCGGCGATCCCCGGCCTCGCCCAGATGACCTCGACGAGCGGTCTGGGCTCGACCTCGATCACCTTGCAGTTCGACCTCGCCCGCAACATCGACGGCGCGGCGCAGGACGTGCAGACCGCGATCAATGCGGCCGGCGGGCTTCTGCCCAAGGACCTGCCGAACCCGCCGACCTACCGCAAGACCAACCCGTCCGACCGCGCCATCATCATCTACGCGGTGTGGTCGGATCTGATGCCGATCTACAAGGTCGACGACTACGCCTACACGATCCTCGCCCAGAAGCTCTCCAGCGTCAGCGGCGTGTCGCAGGTCATCGTCGCCGGCCAGCAGACCTTCGCGCCGCATGTCCAGGTCGATCCGACCGCGCTGGCCTCGCGCGGGCTGGGGATGGAGGACGTCCGCAACGCCATCGCCAACGCCACCCTCGACCAGGCCAAGGGCACGCTCGAAGGCGAGCACCAGGCCTTCACGATCGACACCAACGACCAGATGACCAAGTCGGCGGAGTACGGCAACGTCATCGTCGCCTATCGCGACGGCGCGCCCGTCCGCCTCAAGGATCTGGCCAATCTCATCGATTCGAGCCAGTCGCCGCGCACCGGCGCCTACTACAACGGCAGGCAGATCGAGCTGATCCTGGTGCAGCGCGCCGCGGGTGCCAACACCATCTCCACGGTCGCTCAGATCAAGTCGATGATGAAGCAGATCCGGCTTTCGATACCGGACTCCGTCCATATCGACATGGTCTCCGACCGCTCGCAGGCGATCTCCGCCTCGGTGAACGATGTCCAGTTCACGCTGATGCTGACCATCGGGCTGGTCGTGCTGGTGATCTTCGTCTTCCTGCGCAACGCCTGGGCGACGATCATCCCGAGCATCACCGTGCCGCTGTCGCTGGTGGCGACCTTCGGCGTGATGTACGCGCTCAACTACAGTCTCGACAATCTGTCGCTGATGGGCCTGACCATCTCGGTCGGCTTCGTGGTCGACGACGCGATCGTGATGATCGAGAACATCGTCCGCTACATCGAGGAGGGCGAGCGGCCGTTCGATGCGGCGATCAAGGGGGCTGGCCAGATCGGCTTCACCATCATCTCGATCACCTTCTCGCTGGTCGCCGTCTTCATCCCGCTCCTCTTCATGGGCGGCATCGTCGGCCGCCTCTTCCGCGAGTTCGCGATGGTGGTGACGATCGCGGTCGCGGCCTCGGCCTTCATCGCGCTGACCCTCACGCCCGTGATGTGCTCGCTCTTCCTCAAGCGCGAGAGCGGCGCGCCCAAGGGTCGGCTCAACCAGATGGCCGAGAACGGCTTCGACGCCCTGGTGCGCGGCTACGACCGCGGCCTGCGCTGGGTGTTCGCCCACGAGCGGCTGATGCTGTTCCTGACGCTCGGCCTGATCGTCGTGACCGGGTTCCTCTACGTCGTCGTGCCCAAGGGCTTCTTCCCCGAGCAGGACACGGGCTTCATCTTCGGCCAGGCCGAGGCGCGCGAGGACATTTCCTTCGCCGCCATGGTCAAGCACCAGGACGAGCTGGCCGCGATCATGCGGCGCGATCCCGATGTCGCCGGCGTGGTCGGATTCGTCGGCGCCACCGGCGGCAACCCGTCGGAAAACTCGGCCCGGATGTTCATCCAGCTGAAGCCGTTCAGCGAGCGCCACTCCTCGGCCCAGGAGGTGATCCTGCGCCTGCGGCCGCAGGTGGCGCAGGTCGAGGGCACGAATTTCTTCCTGCAGGCGGCGCAGGACGTGACGGTCGGCGGCCGGCTGAGCCGCACCGAGTACCAGTACACGCTGACCGACACGGATTCCGAGGAGCTGAACGAGTGGGCGCCCAAGATCCTGGCCGGGATGAAGAAGCTTCCTGGGCTGCAGGACGTGGCGACCGACGAGGAAATCGCCTCGCCGCACATCGCCATCGACATCGACCGCGACGCAGCCTACCGGCTCGGCCTGTCGATGGCGACCATCGACAACACGCTCTACGACGCGTTCGGCCAGCGCCAGGTCGCGACGATCTACACCTCGACCAACCAGTACAAGGTGATCCTGGAGGTCAAGCCGGAGTTCCAGACCGATCAGACGGCGCTCGCGCGGATCTTCGTGCCGGGGGCGGGGGGCGCCCAGGTGCCGCTGAGTGCGGTTGCCCGCTACTCGACCAAGATCGAGCCGCTGACGGTCAACCACCAGGGCCAGTTCGACGCCGTGACCCTGTCGTTCAATCTCGGGCCGGGCGTGGCGCTGGGCGAGGCGGTCGACCGGATCCAGCAGATGCAGGCCCAGCTCAACGCACCGGCCACCGTCGAAGGCGCCTTCCAGGGCACCGCCCAGGCCTTCCAATCCTCGCTGAAATCGACGCCCCTGCTGATCGCCGCGGCGATTCTCGTCGTCTACATCGTGCTGGGGATGCTCTACGAGAGCTACATCCACCCGGTGACGATCCTTTCCGCCCTACCGTCCGCGGGCGTGGGCGCGCTCGTGATGCTGATGCTGTTCCGTTACGACCTCAGCGTGATCGCCATCATCGGCGTCATCCTGCTGATCGGCATCGTGAAAAAGAACGCGATCATGATGATCGACTTCGCGCTGGAGGCCGAGCGCAACGAGGGCAAGACGCCGCTCGACGCCATCCATGAGGCCTGCCTGCTGCGCTTCCGGCCGATCATGATGACCACCTTCGCGGCGCTGTTCGGCGGGCTGCCGCTGGCGGTGGGGCAGGGCGCCGGCTCGGAGCTGCGGCGGCCGATGGGCATCGCCATCGTCGGCGGCCTGCTGGTGAGCCAGGTGCTGACGCTCTACACGACGCCGATCATCTATCTCTATCTCGACCGGCTGTCGCACCGGCTGTCGGCGCGCCGGCGCCAACGCAAGGCGGCGCGTGCCGCCGGCGAGCGCCCGGTTCCCGCAACCCCGCCCCACGCGCCCGGCGAGTAGGCCATGAGCGATCGTCGCCCGTTCGAGGATTTCGACCAGGACGACGAGCTCGAGGAGGACGATCGGCTGACCCGTAACCTGGCGGGCCTCGCCTTCACGTTGGCGCTGGTCGTGCTGGGGCTGACCCTCGTCCAGCGGCTGGGGCAGACGGCCAAGCTCGAGGACTGCCTGATGTCCGGCCGCACTAACTGCGCCCCGGTGGATACCTCGACGCTGTCCCAGTAGGCGCCGCCGGGCATCGACACCGGCTCGCGGCGGATGCTAGACGCTGCGCACGATGAGATCCGCCGGCCGCACCCTCACCACCCATGTCGGCAGCCTGCCGCGCCTGCCTGCCGTCGCCGAGGCCCTGCTCCGCCGCGAACGGGGGGAGGGGCATGACCCCGATGCCTTCCACGCGGCGATCCGCGCGGGCGTCGCCGAGGTGGTGGCGCGCCAGGTGGCGCTCGGCATCGACCTCGTCAGCGACGGCGAATACGGCAAGATCACCTACTCGACCTACATCAAGGACCGGCTGAGCGGCTTCGGCGGCGAGGTCGAGGCGCGGCCGCATCTCGATCTCAAGGACCATCCCGAGTTCCGCCGGCGGATGGCCGCCTTCACCGGCCCGCAGAGCTTCAAGCGCCTGTGCTGCACCGGGCCGGTGGCGCTCGCCGATCCGGCGGCGGTGCAGGTCGACATCGCCAATTTCCGGGCGGCGGTGGAGCGGTCGCACCCGGTCGGCGGCTTCCTCAGCGCGGCCTCGCCGGGCGTCGTCACCTCGTTCCAGCCGAACCGCCACTACGACACGCACCGGGCGTATCTGGAGGCGGTGGCGGCCGCGATGGAGCCGGAATACGAGGCGATCGCGGAGGCCGGGTTCGTCCTGCAGGTCGATTGCCCCGACCTTGCCATGTCGCGCCACACCGGCTTCCAGGATCTGAGCGAGGCCGAGTTCCTCGCCCGCGCCGAGACCCATGTCGAGGTGCTGAACCGGACGCTCCGCCACATCCCGGCCGATCGCCTGCGCATGCATGTCTGCTGGGGCAACTACGAAGGCCCGCACGACCACGACATCGAGCTGGACAGGATCCTGCCGATCATCCTCGAGGCGAAGCCGACGGCTATCTCGTTCGAATCGGCCAATCCGCGCCACGGCCACGACTGGGCGATCTGGGCGGCGGCCAAGCTGCCCGAGGACCGGGTGCTGATCCCCGGCGTGATCGACACCTCGACCAACTTCGTCGAGCATCCCGACCTCGTCGCCGAGCGGATCTGCCGCTTCGCCGACATCGTCGGACGCGAGCGGGTGATCGCCGGCAGCGATTGCGGCTTCGGCACCTTCGCCGCCTCAAGCAAGCTCGATCCCGATATCGCCTTCAAGAAGCTTGCCGCCCTGGTCGAGGGGGCGGCGCGCGCCAGCCGGATCCTCTGGCCGGCGGCATGACGCTCGCGCGGGGCGTTGCCGCCGCCCTCATCGCGGCCGTCATTCTCGGCGTCGTCATCTATCGCGCGGTCGACAGCGGCTCGTGCAGTTCGCCCGACACGGCGCTCGACGTCGTGGCTGCGCTGCAGCAGAACGGAAAGATCAACTACATTCCGGGCCAATGGGCGGACCACACCGCCGAGCCGCAATTCGCGCGGGCCGAGCTCCGCGAGGCTGGGCGTGCCGAGGGTTCCGAGTTCCGCTGCGCCGGGATCGTCGCGGTCGACTACAATCTGGCGTACGTCAAGCTGCTCGACGACAAGGCCGGCGCGCCCGGAGCGCCGATGCATCGCGAGTTCCGCATAGAGTTCACGCCCTCGGCCACTGGCGAGGAACGTGACGTGCGGCTCCACTACCGGCTGTCGCCGCGTTGATCGCTCACAAGCTCCGGCCGCCCGGCTTGCGGTAGAGGCTCGATTTCAGGTGGTCGTCCGGAGCGCTTTCCGCCGGTCGGCGCGTGCCGATCGTCGGCGAGGCCTCGTCGCCGGTTCCATCCCTTTGGAAAACCAGGCCGGCTGCGGCCGATTGCGGCGAGTCGATCTGCGCCGGCTGCGGGCGGCGGCCGATCGAGGCCGGCACGCTTTTGAAGACCAGTGGCCGCGGGTCGGACGCCTGGTAGTGCGGCGCGGCAGGGCGTGCGATACTCTTCACCAATGCCTTCTGCCGTTCGGACAGCCAGTCGCCCTTGCGCGATCGGACGCCGAACAGCGGCAGGTTGGACAAGTCCATGACTTTAGGCTTGAAGGGTTACGCTTAACATCGGATTAAGCTATCCACGCGAGCCGGTGTTCCACGATGCCGCAGGAGGGAGATCGTGACTCTCGACCCGGTACTGCTGTCGCGCCTCCAGTTCGTCTGGGTGGTCGCCTGGCACATCATCCTGCCGGCCTTCACGGTCGGGCTCGCCTCCTACATCGCCATGCTCGAGGCGCTGCATTTCTGGACGCGCAAGCCGGTCTACCTCGCCGTCTCGACCTTCTGGACGCGCATCTTCGCGGTCTCCTTCGGCATGGGCGTGGTGTCGGGGATCATCATGCCCTTCCAGTTCGGCACGAACTGGAGCCGCTTCGCCGATGCCACCGCCGACGTGGTGGGACCGCTCTTCGCCTATGAGGGGCTGACCGCGTTCTTCCTGGAGGCGGCCTTCCTCGGCGTGCTGCTGTTCGGGCGCAAGCTGGTGCCGGCCTGGGCCCATGTCTTCGCGGCGCTGATGGTCGCGTCCGGCACGCTTTTCTCGTCGTTCTGGATTCTCGCGGTGAACAGCTGGATGCAGACGCCGGCCGGCTACACTGTGGTCGACGGGCGATTCCTGCCGGCCGACTGGACGGCGATCGTGTTCACCGCCTCGCTGCCCTACCGGCTCGCCCACGTGGTGAGCGGCTTCTATGTCACCACCGCTTTCGTCGTGCTCGGCGTCGGCGCCTATACCTACAGGGCAGGCAAGTTCCCGGCGGAGGGCCGGCTGATGCTGCGGATGGCGCTGGGCTTCCTCGCGGTCATGGTGCCGCTGCAGATGGTGCTGGGCGACCTGCACGGGCTCAACACGCTCGCCCATCAGCCGGCCAAGCTGGCGGCGATGGAAGGGTTGTGGGAGGGCGGCGAGGGCGTGCCGGCCTCGCTCTTCGCGATTCCCGACCAGGCGGCCGAGACCAATCACCTCGATATCGAGATCCCGAAGCTCGGCAGCCTCTATCTGACTCATGACTGGAACGGCAAGGTCCAGGGGCTGAAGGACTTCCCGCCCGAGAACCGGCCGCCGGTGATCGTCGTCTACTTCGCCTTCCGCATCATGGTCGGCTGCGGTCTGCTGATGCTGGCGATCGTCGTGCTCGGCTGGTTCCTGGTCTGGCGCCGGCGGCTGCTGGAAAGCCGGTGGTATCTGACGCTGGTGCAGTGGACGGTGCCGATCGGCTTCGTCGCGGTGCTGGCCGGCTGGACGACGACCGAGGTCGGCCGCCAGCCCTGGACCGTCTACGGCCTGCTGCGGACCGCCGATTCGGTGACGCCAAGTCTGACCGGCCTCGACGTGCTGGTGTCGCTCCTCGGCTACATGGTGGTCTATCTGCTGGTCTACCCGACCGGCCTTGGCTTCATGCGGCGCATTGTCCTGACCGGGCCGGTCCCGCACGATCCCGAGGCCGATACCGCGATCGAAAGCGGCCGCCCGGCCGGTCCGGTGATCGCCTTGCCGCAGGGAGGCCAATCATGAACGGCCCGATTCTCGACCTCGTCGGCATCTGGACGGTGATCCTCGCCGTCGGCGTCTTCTTCTACGTGCTGCTCGACGGATTCGATCTCGGCGTCGGCATGCTCTACGGCCTCACCCGCAACAGCGCCCACCGTGCGATCATCATGAACTCGATCGCGCCGGTCTGGGACGGCAACGAGACCTGGTTGATCCTCGGCGGTCTGGCGCTGCTCGCGGCCTTTCCGCTGGCCTTTGCGATCATCATTCCCGCCCTTTATTTCCCGATCCTGGTGATGCTGCTGGCGCTGGTGTTCCGCGGCGTCGCCTTCGAGTTCCGCTTCCGCGACAAGGCGCATCTGGGATTCTGGGACAATGGATTCTTCTGGGGTTCTGCCTTCGCCACGTTCTCGCAGGGGATCGTGCTCGGCGCTTTCGTCCAAGGCTTCCAGGTTACCGGGCGGCAGTTCTCGGGCGGCCCGCTCGACTGCCTGACGCCCTTCTCGCTGCTCACCGGGTTTGGCCTGATGGCCGGCTATGCGCTGCTCGGCGCGGGCTGGCTCCTTCTCAAGACGGAAGGCGAGCTGCAGGAATGGGCCCGGCTGGAGGGGAGGCGGGCGCTGATCCTGGTCGTGCTGGCGATCGCGGTGGTGAGCCTCTGGACTCCCTGGGCGGAGCCGGGCATCGCGGCGCGCTGGTTCTCCTGGCCGGACATCGTCTTCCTGGCGCCGGTCCCGCTCGTCACCGCGGCGCTTGCGGCAGGCACATGGGTGACGCTGGGGCAACGGCGGGACGCGGTGCCGTTCGCGCTCTCGATCGGCCTCTTCCTGATGTCCTATCTCGGGCTCGCGATCAGCCTCTGGCCGTTCATCGTGCCCTTCCGCTACACGCTGTGGCAGGCCGCATCCTCGGAGAGCACGCAGGCCTTCCTGCTGGTGGGGACCCTGTTCCTGCTGCCGGTGATCCTGCTCTACACCGGCTGGTCCTACTGGGTGTTCCGCGGCAAGGTCCGCGCCGATATCGGCTATCATTGAAGCTGGGCGTCTCCAGCCGCGCCGCCTCGCCAAGCGAGGGAAAGGCGGAATAGTATGCTTGTCATGACGAGAGCACGTTCGACCCCGCCCTCGGGCGGCCCGAGCCTTTCCACCATGCGACCAGGGCGTCTTCACCCATGAGCTGGGGCGACGCCTTGACCTCACTGCTGTTCGTCGCGATCGCGCTCGCGGTGATCGCGCTCTGCATCTGGCTGGCGCAGCGCTATGGCGGTACCAGGCTTATCCGGGGCGGCAAGCG
>DATGFU010000282.1:0-3382 GCA_035308865.1 Allostellaceae bacterium
GCGCGCCGCGATAAAGCACTCGGCCGGAGCTCGGCGGCACCAGGCCGCCGGCGATGCGCAGCAGCGTCGACTTTCCCGAGCCGGAGCGGCCAAGCAGGCCCAGGATCTCGCCCTCCCCGACCGTCAGGTCGATCTCGCGCAGCACCGCCGGGAACGGACGCGGAAGCCGGCGGCCGCCTCGCGGAAATCATCCGGGAAGGCGGCGGCCCCGGCGATCACGTTGAAGACGATGTGCCACAGCGTCCCGAGGAGCGCACCCTCAGGCCAGAACCCGGAACAGCACGATATTGTCGCGGGCCAGCAGAGCATGCTCGCGCAGTAGCGATTCCGCGCGGGCGCCCTGGCGGCCGAGCAGCGCGCCCAGGATCTGGACGTGCTCGAGATGCGCGCGGCGGATCACGTCGTGGTGCCGGCGGCGGCGGTCCGCCTCCGTCGAATCCGCCCCGAGAAGCGCCCTCGCGCCGGCGAAGGGCAGGCGGTCATTGGCATCGTAGGAATCGATTAGGGCGCGGTTGCCGCAGGATTCGACGATGAGGCGGTGGAACTGCCCATTGGTCTCGGCCCACTGCGCATCGTCCTCGAGTTCGTAGCGCTCGCGATTGACGATCTGGCCGCCTTCGGAGACGAGCGTCCGTAGCTTGCGCTCCAGCACCTTGCCGACGCCCTGCTCGGCCACCAGCCGTCCCGCCGTCCCTTCGAGCACGCCGCGGAACTCGATCGCGTCGAAGATCTCCTTCTCGGAAAACGCGCGTACCAGGTAGCCGCGCTTGCCCGCGGGCGTCAGCAGGCCTTCCTTGGCAAGCACCGCCAATGCCTGGCGGACCGGGGTCCGCGAGACGCCCAGCCGCTCGGCGATCGGAATCTCCGCGACGCGCTGCTCCGGCGGCAGGTCGCCGCCGACGATGAGTTCCCGCAACTTGAGCACCACGCGCTCGCGCTGAACCATCGTCCGCCTCCCTGGTATTCTGGATCCAAACCGCCCGCCGCCCGTTCGGGCAGCACGGACGAACCGGTCGCCCGCCAGCCCTCGTCCGCGCCGCTAACTTTGCGCAATCGCGGCTGATTCGCAAGATTTCTCCACGCCGCACCCGGGTCATTGAGCGATCCATGATTTTGGTTGACGTCTTATTGCGTTGGATCCAGTCTCTCGCCGCAATTCATCGAGTTGGGGAATCGGCTGGGCCATCGCCCGGACACTCGGCACCCGGTGTAAGCCTGGGGCAATCGGGCACAACGCACCGCCCTCGACCGACACACGCGACTGCCAGATCTGGGAGGAGACAAGGATGAGCCGACAAAGCCTGCAAGATGTCATGAATGCGGCCGGCAACCCGGTCGACATGCTGCGCAATTCCCAGATCGGCGCCTATGTCTATCCGGTCGTGCCGACGGAATACACGAACTGGCGCGACGAGCAGCGGGCCTGGCGCGAGTCGGCGGTGCTGTTCGACCAGTCCCACCACATGGCGGAGATGACCGTCTCGGGGCGCGACGCGCACAAGCTGATGTCCTACCTGGCGATCAACAGCTTCGCCAATTTCACGGTCAACAAGGCCAAGCAGTTCGTGCCGTGCAGCCCGAGCGGCCACGTCATCGGCGACGGCATCATCTTCTATCATGCCGAGCGGGAGCTGAATTTCGTCGGCCGGGCGCCGACGGTGAACTGGATTCAGTATCACGCCGAGACCGGCGGCTACGACGTCACCTTCGAGCGCGACGACCGCTCGCCGTCGCGGCCCGGCGGCAAGCCGGTCTTCCGCCGGCACTATCGCTTCCAGGTCCAGGGGCCCAACGCCTGGAAGGTCCTCGAGGCGCTGAACGGCGGCCCGATCCCGGACGTCAAGTTCTTCACGATGGACACGATCAACATCGCCGGCAGGCGCGTACGCTGCCTGCGCCACGGCATGGCGGGCGAGCCGGGCCTCGAGGTCTGGGGACCCTATGAAGAGGGCGACGAGATCCGCGACGCCATTCTCGAGACCGGCCGCGAGTTCGGCATCGTGCCTGTGGGCTCGCGCGCGTACGCCACGAACACGCTCGAATCGGGCTGGATCCCCTCGCCGCTGCCGGCCGTCTATACCGGCGAAGCGATGCGGCCCTACCGCGAATGGCTGCCGGCCAACAGCTACGAGGCCACCGGCTCGATCGGCGGCAGCTACGTCTCGAACAACATCGAAGACTACTACATGACGCCGTATGAGCTCGGCTACGGCGGCTTCGTGAAGTTCGACCATGAGTTCATCGGCCGCGAAGCGCTGGAGAAGATCGCCGGCCAGCCGCACCGCAAGAAGGTGACGTTCGCGTGGCATTCCGACGACGTCGCGGCGGTGTTCCGGTCGATGCTGGAACCTGGCATGGATTGCTACAAGTACATCGACCTGCCGCTCTCGAACTATGCCTCGTCCTCCTATGACAAGGTGCTGAAAGGCGGCAGGAAAGTCGGCCTCTCGATGTTCGCCGGCTACAGCTTCAACGAGCGCCAGATGCTCTCGCTGGGCGTGGTCGATCCGGACATCCAGATCGGCGACGTGCTCACACTGGTCTGGGGCGAGGAGAACGGCGGCACGCGCAAGACGACCGTCGAGCACCACCGGCAGATCGAGATCCGCGTCAAGGTCTCGCCGGTGCCGTTCGCGCAGGACGCCCGCGAGACCTATGCCAGCGGCTGGCGCACGCGCCAAGCCTAAGGCGATGCTTCGCACCTCGTCCTCCTGCACGGTGGGACGAGGTGGTACGGCGTGTCATAAGAACTACCCAGTCTGGTTGACAATCCAACGCCCCGAGTCCGACTCTCATGCGGCGCGATGCCGTGCATTCACGGACCCGAGGAGACATCACAAATATGACGAGCGACGGACCGCCGTTCCGCGCCGACCATGTCGGCAGCCTGCTGCGGCCCGCCGCCCTGCTGCGCGCGCGTGAGGAGCGCGCGGCCGGCCGTCTTTCCGCCGCGGGGCTTCGGGCGGCCGAAGACGAGGCGATCCGCGAGGTCGTGGCGCTCCAGGAGAAGGTCGGCCTCCGCAGCGCGACGGACGGCGAATTCCGCCGCCGCTCCTGGCACATGGATTTCCTCTACCAGCTCGGCGGCGTCTCCAAGGCGCAGGACGACCTGACGATCCGCTTCCACAACGCATCGGGCGGCATCGAGTTCAAGCCGTCCGCCTTGCGGGTGACCGGCCGGCTCAAGCTCGACGGATGCATCTTCGGCGACGACTTCCTCTTCCTGAAATCGATCGCGGGCCCGGGGAGCACGCCCAAGCTCACCATCCCTTCGCCCAGCATGCTCCATTACCGCAGCGGCGAGACCGTCATCGACTACGCCGGCTACACCGACATGCGGGTGTTCTGGCACGACCTCGCCGAGGCCTACTCCGAGGAGCTC
>DATGFU010000283.1:0-17414 GCA_035308865.1 Allostellaceae bacterium
ACGGCGTCGTCAACATGTCGGCGATGATCGGGGCGCCGTCGCAGAACGCCGCGTTGCAGTTGGTCACACCGGGCCGGATGCGCGGACGCGTGACGGCGCTCTACCTCTTCATGTTCACGGTCGTCGGGAGCGGCATCGGCCCGACCTTCGTCGCCACGATCACACAGTACGTGCTGGGGGCGGACGACCTCCTGCGCTACTCTCTGGCGATTTCAGCAGCGATCCTGGGGCCGAGCGCCGTGACCGTGCTGTGGCTTGGCGTGCGGCCTTACGGGCGGGAGATCGCGCGGCTGCGAGAGATTGAGATCGAACGCTCGTTACCGTGAGCGGCGGCGGTCTTGCGCCCGCCGCAACCCGAGCCCGAATGCTCCTGGCAAGTGGTCAATTGCCGACGCCATGACATGCATCCACAGGCGAGTCAGCGGCTGCTATGATGGAAAATATCGCGGTGATCTGCGAGGCTCTATGTCGCCCGTACTTTCCAGCGTCTTCCGGGTCTTGATCCTCCTCACCGCTTCGATCGCCTGTTGTCCCGCTTCCTGGGCCGGTGAACCCGATTGCACGCTCCACCAGCTATTTTCCTTTGAGAATGCTGCCGGGCCGGGCGAGACGCCGAAGGTGGCAGGCAGCTTCGGAGAGCAGCCTCTCCGTTTCATCATCGATACGGGTGGGATCGCCGGCATGTTTCCCCGATCACTCGCCGGCGGCCTCACCATCCGCAGCGTACCTGGCAGCGGCTCTCTTATCGACGGCTCAGGAGCCAGCATTACCGAGTTTGTCAAGGTTCCCGAGTTTAAGCTTGGGCAGTTTACAGTGCGTGATAGTGAATTCTTGCTTGGTAACGTGGCGTCTCTTGGTGCAAACGTCCTAAAGCGGATGGACGTCGAATTCGATCCGGTTGACCGGAAAATTAATCTCTATTCTCACGCACCATGCAAGAACAAAGTGGTTTATTGGCCGCATACAGATCTTGCAGTAATTCCATTCGATATCGACCGGAATAACTGGATTCGATTCAGTGTTGATTTAGACGGGCAAGATCTGCGCGCCGTGCTCGATACGGGCACCTATCTATCAATGCTGTCGACCCCGGCTGCGCGTCAGCACTTTGATGTCGATCCTAAGCAACTGGAAGCGGGGTACTCCCAGGGGACCGCTACGGGGGCGAGCCTTGGCACCTATCGAAAGCAATTCGAGAAGCTGGATTTGGGCGGAGTGACAGTGCTTCGACCGACACTCCACATCGGCGGGAACACACGGACAAACCTTATCATTGGGATGGATGTGATCGCGACCCTGCACGTCTATATCGCTTACGAGGAAGAGAAACTCTATATTTCATCTCAGCGCGGCGATCTCGATGCAGGCCGCAAGCCATCGGCAAGCGGAGCGGACTTGGCCGACTCGCTGGATTCCATCAATGCTGAGACGGAGGTCGAGGATGCGATGATGCGCCTCAAGACCAAGGATTCGGCACAGGCACTTGCCGAACTCGACCGCGCGGTCGGTCTTGCACCGCTCGACCCCAAGCCTTTGCTGGCGCGTGGTGCATTCCATCGAGATCGTGGTGACAGCGCCGCCGCCTTAGCCGACGCCAATGCGGCGATCCGACTCGATGGAAGACTGGAAGCAGCCTATCGATTGCGTGCCAGCATCGAGGTTGCCGAAAAGGATTATGGTCGCGCGCTCACCGATGCTCTCGATGAGGTCAGGCTAGCCCCCGCGGACCCCCAAGCCCGTATGGATCTTGGCTTGGTGAAGCTCCAACACAGAGACGAGAAGGGAGCAATCGAGAGCTTCGATGCGGCCCGCGTTCTCGCGCCAAAGTGGGCGACGCCGTTGGCTTGGCTCAGCAATGTTCATCGAGTGCTGCGCCAGTATGACCAAGCGCTCAAAGAAGCCGAGGGAGCTGTGCATCTTGCGCCAAAATGGGCGCCGGCACTGAGCGCACGCTGCCGGGTCGAGGCTCTTCTGGGAAAGCTCGACGACGCGACTTCGGATTGCGATGCCGCGGTTGCTGCCGCACCGCAATTTGTCGAGGCACAGTGCGCGCGGGCGTTCATTTATTTCAAGGCAGGCCGGCTCGACGCGGCGCTCGCCGAATATGATGCGGTCATTGCACGCTCACCCGATTGGCCCGAAGCGCTCTACGGACGCGGCTTGGTAAGGCGCCAGAAGGGCGACGAAGCCGGCGCCGCGACCGACATCACCGCGGCACAGAAACTTCAGCCGGACGTCGCCGAAGCGTTCGGAACCTGACCTACCTTGCGCTCACTCCAAACTCGGCAGATCGAGCCCCTGCTCCCGCGCGCATTCGATCGCCTCGTCGTAGCCCGCATCGGCGTGGCGCATGACGCCGGTGGCGGGATCGTTCCACAGCACGCGCCCGACCCGCCGGGCGGCCGCTTCGGTGCCGTCGCAGACGATCACCATGCCGGCATGCTGCGAGAACCCCATGCCGACGCCGCCGCCATGGTGGAGCGAAACCCAGGTGGCGCCCGAGGCGGTGTTGAGGAGCGCGTTCAGCAGCGGCCAGTCGGAGACGGCGTCGGAGCCGTCGCGCATCGCCTCGGTCTCGCGGTTGGGGCTGGCCACCGAGCCGGAGTCGAGATGGTCGCGGCCGATGACGATCGGCGCCTTGAGTTCGCCCTTGGCCACCATCTCGTTGAAGGCGAGGCCGAGCCGGTGGCGGTCGCCCAGCCCGACCCAGCAGATCCGCGCCGGCAGGCCCTGGAAGTGGATGCGCTCGCGGGCCATGTCGAGCCAGTGGTGGAGATGCTTCGCCTCCGGCAGCAGCGCCTTGACCTTGGCGTCGGTCTTCCAGATATCCGCGGGATCGCCCGAGAGGGCGGCCCAGCGGAACGGGCCGACGCCGCGGCAGAAGAGCGGGCGGATATAGGCCGGTACGAATCCCGGGAAGTCGAAGGCGTCGGCGACCCCTTCCTCCTTCGCCATCTGGCGGATGTTGTTGCCGTAATCGACGGTGGGGACGCCCTGGCGGTGGAACTGGAGCATGGCGCGGACATGCTCGGCCATCGAGGCGCGGGCGGCCGCCTCGACCGATTTCGGGTCGCGCTCACGGCGCGTGTCCCACTCGTCGACGCTCCAGCCCTTGGGCAGGTAGCCGTTGACCGGGTCGTGGGCCGAGGTCTGGTCGGTGACGGCATCGGGGCGCACGCCGCGGCGCAGCAGTTCGGGCAGGATGTCGGCAGCATTGCCGAGGAGCCCGACCGACAGCGGCCGCCGCTCGCGGCATGACTGGTCGATCATGGCGAGCGCCTCGTCGAGCGTCGCGGCCGAGCGGTCGAGATAGCCGGTCCTGAGCCGCATCTCGATCCGGCTCGCGCGGCATTCGACGGCGAGGCACGAGGCGCCGGCCATGGTAGCGGCCAGCGGCTGGGCGCCGCCCATGCCGCCCAGGCCGGCGGTCAGGAACCAGCGGCCCCCGAGATCGCCGCCGTAATGACGGCGGCCCAGCTCGACGAAGGTCTCGTACGTGCCCTGAACGATCCCCTGGCTGCCGATATAGATCCACGAGCCGGCCGTCATCTGGCCGTACATCATCAATCCCTTGCGGTCGAGCTCGTTGAAATGCGCCCAGTCGGCCCAGCGCGGCACCAGGTTGGAGTTGGCGATCAGCACGCGCGGCGCATCGGCATGGGTGCGGAAGACGCCGACCGGCTTGCCCGACTGCACCAGCAAGGTCTCGTCCTCGCCGAGGCGCCTCAGGCAGGCGACGATCCGGTCGAACGCCTCCCAGTCGCGCGCGGCGCGGCCGATCCCGCCATAGACGACGAGCTCGTCCGGTTTCTCCGCGACATCGGGATCGAGATTGTTCATCAGCATCCGGAGCGGCGCCTCGGTCAGCCAGCTCCTCGCCGAGAGTTCGGTGCCGCGTGCCGCCCGGATCACGCGCGTGTTGTCGATCCGGCTCATGCCGCGCGCCCTGCCCAGTCGATGACATGTTCGATCACGTCGCGCAGCACGTCGCGGATCGGAGTGGCCCAGTCCTCGCTGTAGGCGGGCGGCCAGTCGTCGGGACCGACCGGGCCGAGCTGCTCCGGCAAATAGGCGCGACAGGCGAGCTCCATCTGGATCGCGTGGACGCCGAGCAGCGGGCGGCCGAACGAGCGGGTGATCCAGCCGCCCGTGAACCTTCCGTCCGTGACGAAAGTGAAGGGCGTCGAGCGGCAGTGCTTCTCGACGACGTTGCGGAGTTCGGGCATGCAGCTCGCACCGTTGTTGGTGCCGAGGTTGATATGCGGCAGCTGGCCTTCGAAGAGGCGGGGGATGACCGAGCGGATCGAGTGCGCATCGTAGAGCACGACGCGATGATGCTGCTCGCGCAGCCGGTCGATCTCGGCTTGCAGCGTCGCGTGATAGGGCTCGAACCAGGTGGCGCGGCGCTCGGCGATCTCCGCCGCGGCGGGCTCTTGCCCCTCGTTGTAGAGCGGTTCGCCGTCAAAGGTCTCGGTCGGGCATAACGCGGTCGTGGCGAGGCCTGGATAGAGCGATTCACCGGTCGGATTGCGGTTGACGTCGATGACCGAGCGCGAGATCGCAGTGTGGACGATGGTCGCTCCCAGCTCCTCGACGAAGTCGTAGAGCAGGTCGACATACCAGTCCGCGTCCTTGCGCGGGAGCCACGGCGACTGGAACCGATTTTCGATCTCCGGCGGAATGTCGGTGCCGGCATGCGGCACGCTGAGTATCAGAGGCGACGATCCGCGCAGCAGGGTAAGCCATTCCGGCGGTTTCATGGGATACGCACCTCCTCCAGAGAGGGCAGGGCGCCTGCCGTCTCGACGATATGGCCGCCGCGCACGAGCTCCGCGACAGCGGCGATCTCGGGGGCGAGGTAGCGGTCGTCCTCGAGACGCGGCACGTGGCGGCGAACGAGCGCCCGCACGCGCTCCAGCCGTTCGCTCGATCGCAGCGGCGCATGGAAATCGCAGCCCTGGGCGGCGGCGAGAAGCTCGATCGCGACGATGTGGGTCACGTTCTCGGCCATCGGCAGCAGCCGCCGCGCGCCGTGCGTCGCCATCGACACGTGGTCTTCCTGGTTGGCGGAGGTGGGGATCGAGTCGACGCTCGCCGGCATGGCGCGCTGGCGGTTTTCGGCGACCAGCGCCGCCGCCGTCACCTGCGGCAGCATGAACCCCGAATTGAGGCCGGGCCGCGGCGTCAGGAAGGCCGGCAGGCCGGACAACGCCGGATCGGTCAGCATCGCCACCCGGCGCTCGGTCAGCGAGCCGATCTCGCACAACGCCATCGCGGTGATATCGGCGGCGAAGGCGACCGGCTCGGCATGGAAGTTGCCGCCGGAGATCACCTCACCGGTATCGGCGAAGACCAGCGGGTTGTCCGAGACGCCGTTCGCCTCGGTGACCAGCATGGCCGTCGCCTGCGATAGCAGGTCGAGGCAGGCTCCCATCACCTGCGGCTGGCAGCGCACGCAGTAGGGGTCCTGGATGCGCTCGTCGTTCACGAGATGCGAGGCGCGGATGGCGCT
The DNA here is from genome assembly GCA_035308865.1 of Allostellaceae bacterium. GTDB lineage: Bacteria > Pseudomonadota > Alphaproteobacteria > ATCC43930 > CGMCC-115725 > DATGFU01. Next base: position 5,513 of record DATGFU010000283.1, read on the forward strand.
GCCCGCCAGCAGGTCGCGCAAGGCCGCTGCGGCGGCGATCTGTCCCGGATGCCGGCGAATGCGGTGCAGCCGCGCGTCGAACGGGCCGTCGGAGCCGCGGGCCGCGTCGGTCGCCAGCGCACCGGAGACGAGCGCCGTCTGGAAAAGGCGCTCCGCGGCGAAGAGCGCAGTCAGGGCGATTGCGGTGGAGACCTGCGTGCCGTTGAGCAGCGCCAGCCCCTCCTTGGGACCCAGCGGCTGCGGCGCGAGCCCGGCCCGCGCGAGCGCATCGCCGGCCGGCAGATCGCTGCCGTCGAATTCGATCCGCCCGACGCCGAGGAAGAGGGCGGCCGCCAAGTGCGCCAGCGGCGCCAGATCGCCCGATGCCCCCACCGAGCCCTGGCACGGGATGACCGGCAGCAGGCCGCGGTCGAGCGCCGCCAGCAGCCGCTCCAGCGTGCCGCGGCGGATGCCCGAATGGCCTTGCGCCAGGCTGGCCGCCTTGAGCGCGATGATCAGCCGCACGATGTCGGCGGGCAGCTTCTCGCCGACACCCGCCGCATGCGACAGCACGATGTTCCGCTGCAGCCGCTCGATGTCGCCCGCCTCGATCCGCACCGAAGCGAGCTTACCGAAGCCGGTGTTGACGCCGTAGACCGGCGCGCCGGCCCGAATGATCGCCTCGATCGTCTTGGCGCTGCGGTCGACTGCCTCGAAGCAGCCGGGATCGAGCGCGATCCCGGCGCCGCGATGGACGGTGCGCCAGGTCGCGTAGGACGCGGCGCCGGGATTTAATGGGATGCGTTCTGCCACTGGCCTCTCCAGACCCGCGCCCAGAGCGGGTTCCAGCCCATAGGATAGACGAGTTCGGCCGGCCGCTCGACGTCCCAGATGGCGAGATCGCACCATTTGCCGGGCTCGATCGTGCCGATCTCGCCGCCGAGGCCGAGCGCCCTCGCCGCGTGCCGCGTCACGCCGGCGATACACTCCTCGACGGTCAGGCGGAACTGCGTCGCCGCCATGTTCATCGCCAGCAGCAGCGAGGTGAGGGGCGACGTGCCCGGGTTGCAGTCGGTGGCGATCGCCATGCCGACGCCGTGCCGGCGGAAGGAATCGACTGGCGGCAGCCTGGTCTCGCGCAGGAAATAGAACGCGCCGGGCAGCAGCACGGCGACCGTACCGGACCGCGCCATCGCCGTGGCGCCGTCCTCATCCGTGTATTCGAGATGATCGGCCGAGAGCGCCCCGAAACGCGCGGCGAGGGCGCCGCCGTGCAGGTTGGAAAGTTGGTCGGCGTGCAGCCTTACGGGAAGGCCCAGCGCCCGTGCCGCCGCGAACACGCGCTCGATCTGCGCCGGGCTGAAGGCGATGGTCTCGCAGAACCCGTCGACCGCGTCGGCCAATCCCTCGGCGGCGATGTGGGGCAGGATCTCCTCCACGATCCGGGTGACATAGCCGTCGGCGTCGCCGGCAGCTTCGGGCGGAATCGCGTGCGCGCCGAGATAGCTCGTCGAGACCGTAACCGGACGCTCCCGGCCGAGCCGGCGCGCTACCCGCAGCATCCGCGCCTCGGTCTCGAGATCGAGCCCGTAGCCCGACTTGATCTCGATGGTCGTGACGCCTTCGGACATCAGCCGATCGAGACGCGGTAGCGACTCGGCCGCCAGCCGGTCCTCGGACGCCTCGCGGGTGGCCCGGACGGTCGACGCGATCCCGCCGCCGGCCTGGGCGATCTCCTCGTAGCTGGCGCCCGCCAGCCGCAGCTCGAATTCGTGGGCGCGGTTGCCGGCGTGGACGAGATGGGTATGGCAATCGACGAGGCCCGGTGTCACCAGACGGCCGCTCAGGTCGCGTGTCGGCGCACCAGGGTAGCGCGACGCGATCTCTGCCGCCACGCCGACATCCGCGATGCGACCGTCGCGCACGACGATCGAGCCGCCCGCCATCAGTCCCAGCGCCGCTGCTCCCGGCCGCAGCGTCGCGATATTGCCGTTGGCCAGGATGGTGGTATCAGGTCCCGCCAATCTGGCCATCCCTCCATGTTCCGATTATGGATAAGCCGATGATCGAGCGGCCCGGCAAGCTGTTTTTCACCGAGGCGCTGACCGCGGCCGGATGGCGGCGCGACGTGCTGGTCGGGGTTGAGGGCGGCTCGATCGTCTCGGTCGAGGCGGCGGCCAGCCCGCCCGCCGGCGCCGAGCGATATGCCGGCGCGGCGATTCCCGGCCTCGGCAATGTCCACAGCCATGCGTTTCAGCGCGCCATGGCCGGGCTTGCCGAGCGCGGCGGCAGCCGTGACGGGGTGTTCTGGTCCTGGCGCGAGGTGATGTACCGGCTGGTCGCCGCGCTGACGCCCGAGGACATCGAGACCGTCACGGCGCTCGCCTTCATGGAGATGCTCGAATCCGGCTTCACCGCGGTCGGCGAGTTCCACTACCTGCATAATGAAGCGGACGGCACGCCCTACGGCGACCCCGCGCTGCTGTCCCGCCACATTGCGGCGGCGGCGGCGGAGACTGGGATAGGACTGACGCTACTGCCTGTGTTCTATGCCCATGGCGGCGCCGGCGGCGTGCCACCGGAATCCGGCCAACGGCGCTTCGTGACCTCGCGGGACGCGTTTGCGCGACTCGTCGAAGGGGCGCGGGAGGCAATTCACGATCTCGAAGATGCCCGCATGGGCGTCGCGCCGCATTCGCTGCGGGCGGTAACAAGCGAGGAACTCCACGCCGTGCTGCTGCTCGCCGGCGATGCGCCGATCCACATTCATGCCGCCGAGCAGGAGCGCGAGGTCGCCGAATGCGTCGCAGCACTTGGCGCCCGGCCGGTCGAATGGCTGCTCGCCAATGCCGCCGTCGATGGGCGCTGGTGCCTCGTCCACGCGACCCAGATGACGGAAGCGGAGACGGAAGCGCTTGCCCGCAGCGGCGCCGTTGCCGGGCTTTGTCCTGTGACCGAAGCCAATCTCGGCGACGGGATCTTTCCGTTGCCGGATTATCTGGCCGCGGGGGGGCGGCTCGGCATCGGCACCGATTCCAACGTCGCGATCTCGGCACCGCAGGAATTGCGGCTGCTCGAATACTCCCAGCGCCTGCGCGACCGGGCGCGGAACCGTGCGGCCTCGGTCGACCGCTCGACGGGGAGGCGTCTCTTCGACCTGGCCGCGGCGGGCGGGGTGGCGGCGCTCGGCCGTGCCAGCGGCGCGATCGAGCCGGGGCGGCGGGCCGACATCGTTGTGCTCGATACTGACGACCCGGCGCTCTGTGGGCGCGGCGGCGATGCGCTGCTCGATAGCTGGGTGTTCGGTACCGGTGCCGGTGCAGCGGTGCGCGATGTGCTGGTCGGCGGGAGACCGGTTGTCTCGGCGGGGCGGCACCGCCATCGCGATGCCATCGTCGAACGCTGGCGCCGTTGCGCCGGCCGACTCGGCCAGCGCATCTAGCTATACCGCGGCCGGTGTCGCGGTCTTGAGGAAGGTCGAGACCACGAAGGCCACGTGCAGCGAAATTTCCTTCGTCGTCGGTGCCCGCGTGGGGTTGAACAACGCACGGAAATGCATGTCGCCGCGCAACGCACCGATGAAATAGCTGGCGAGGCGTTCGGGCTCGGGGGCGACGATCGCGCCGCGCTGGGCCTGCAAACGGAAGAAATCGGCGAGCCGGTGGATGATGCCTTCGGGCCCGGTGCGGTAGAACACGTCACCGAGCTCTGGCAGCCTGCCGCTCTCACCGACGACGAGGCGATAGAGGGCCAGCCGCGTCGGATGAAATACGAGCTGCAGGAAGTCGTCGCCGAACTTCGTCAGGCTCTCCGCGAGCGGGCGATCGATCGGCAGGGCGTCGACCGATGCCGTCAGGGCCTCGGCGCCTTCGGTCACCAGCGCGGCCAGCAACCCCTCCTTGTTGCCGAACATCTGGTAGACGCTGGCCTTTGAGCCGCCGGCGCGATCGATCACGGCATCGACGCTGGCGCCGGCATAGCCGCGCTCGAGAAAGACCGAGGCGGCAGCGTCCAGGATGGCGCGGCGGCGCACCTCCGCGGTGCAGCGCTCGCGCTTTGCCTGCTTCTGCTCGCCGCTCCTCGGCAACGCGCTCATCATCCCTCCCGAAGCAAATGTACGCATTGGTCTCTACCTAAGCGCATGTAGCGTGCCCCACCCCGCTTCGCAATGGCGATTCTGCGTGTCAGGCGACCAAAGCAATGAGCATTCCGGATGGTTGCCATGCCAGACGGCAGGCTGCGCCGACTTGACCGGCTGGGCTCCCGTCATATGTTATGTACCGTACAGTACATACGGGAGAGTTCTCCCGAAGGACATGGATCATGAGCAAGAAACTGAGGCGGGTGCTGGCGGGTGTCTCCGCATTGGCGGTGGTCGGCGCGACCACCGCGTATGGGGTTCACTGGTTCGCCACCGACCGCTATCTCGAATCGACCGACGACGCTTATTTCAAGGCCGACTTCACGATCGTGGCGCCGAAGGTTTCGGGCTACGTATCCGACGTGCTGGCCGACGACAACCAGCCAGTGAAGGCCGGCCAGGTTCTGGCGCGGATCGACGATCGCGACCTGCGGACGGCGCTCGACCAGGCGAAAGCCGATGTCGACACGGCTAATGCCACGATCGCCAATATCGACGCCCAGCAGGCGATGCAGCAGGCGCTGGTGGCCCAGGCCCGTGCCGATATCGACTCCGTCGCGGCGGGCGTGAACTTCGCCAAGGCCGACGACGCCCGCTACCAGGATCTGGTGCGCGAGCACGTGACGACCATCCAGCGGGCCGAGCAGGCGCATGCGGCGCTGCGCCAGCAATCGGCGCAGCTCGAGCGCAGCCAGGCCGGGCTTCTCGCAGCGCAGAAGCAGCTCGAAGTGTTGGCCTCCGACCGCGCCAAGGCCGAGACTCAGCTCGAACACGCCAAGGCGGTTGCCGCTCAGGCCGAACTGAATCTGAGCTACGCGACGATCGCCGCGCCGATCGACGGCACGGTGGGCGCCCGCTCCATCCGGGTCGGTCAGTACGTGCAGGCCGGCACGCAGCTGATGGCGGTGGTGCCGCTGCAGTCGGTTTACGTGCTGGCCAACTTCAAGGAGACGCAGCTCGCGCACATGCGCAACGGCGAGCCGGCCGAGATCACGGTCGACGGGCTCGACGGCGTGGCGATCCATGGCCGCATCGACAGTCTGTCGCCGGCGAGCGGGCTGGAATTCGCCCTGCTGCCGCCCGACAACGCGACCGGCAACTTCACCAAGATCGTGCAGCGCGTGCCGGTCAAGATCACGCTCGATCACGACAGCCCGCTGATCGGCAGGCTGCGGCCGGGCATGTCCGTCGAGGCGACCGTCGACACCAAGGCGGTGGTGCTGGCCGGCGACGCGCCGTCCGAGCAGGTGGCCCAGCGCTGAGCCCGGCTTGACGCAGGAGCGCGCCGCCATGGCCGCCATCGAAGCCATCACCCCACGCCGCCAGCCGGCGCCGTTGCGCCCTGTCGCACCGGCACCTGCGGCCGTACAGTCCGCCGTCAACGAGAACGACGCCGTCTCATGGCGGATTTGGTTGGCCGTGCTCGGCTCGTCGCTGGGCGCGTTCCTGGCCGTCCTCAACATCCAGATCGTCAATTCCTCGCTGGCCGACATCCAAGGCGCCATCGGGGCGGGCATCGATGACGGCGGCTGGATCTCGACGTCCTATCTCGTCACCGAGATCATCGTGATCCCGCTTTCGGCGTGGCTGTCGCGCGTGTTCTCGCTGCGCCGCTACCTGTTGACGAGCACCGTGCTGTTCCTCCTCTTCTCGGTCGCCTGCGCCTTCGCCGGCAATCTCGGCGAGATGATCGTGCTGCGCGCCTTCCAGGGCTTCTTCGGCGGCGTGCTGATCCCGTTGGCCTTCACCATCGTCATGACGATGCTGCCGAAATCCCGCCAGCCCGTGGGCATGGCGCTCTACGCCTTCTCGGCGGTGTTCGCGCCGGCCATCGGACCGACCATCGGCGGCTACCTCAACGAGACCTTCGGCTGGCAGACGGTCTTCTTCGTCAACCTCGTGCCGGGCGCCGCGATGGTGGCGATGCTCTACATCTCGCTGCCTCGGGAGAAGATGCAGCTCGGCCTGCTGCGGCAGGGCGACTGGCCTGGCATCGTCACGATGGCGATCGGCCTCGGCGCGCTCGAGACCGTGCTGGAGGAGGGCAACAAGAACGACTGGCTGGGCTCGCCCTACATCCTGCGGCTGGCGGCGGTCGCTGCTGTCTCGCTCGTCGCCTTTATCGTGATCGAGCTGACGGCCGAGCGGCCGCTCCTCGATCTGCGCCTGCTGACGCGGCGCAATTTCGGGCTGGGCACGCTGGCCGGGTTCCTGCTGGGCATCGCGCTTTACGGCGCGTCCTTCGTGCTGCCGCTCTACCTGTCGCAGGTGCAGGGCTACAACGCGATGCAGATCGGCGAGGTGCTGGCCTGGGTCGGCCTGCCGCAGCTGCTGATCATCCCGCTGCTGCCGCAGCTGATGGCGCGGGTCAACACCAAGCTCTTGATGGCTGCGGGGCTGATCTTGTTCGCGATCAGCAACTTCATGAACATCTATCTGACGGGTGATGTCTCGGGCCCGCAGATGATCGTGTCCAACGTCGTGCGCGCCGTCGGCCAGGCGCTGCTGATGACGCCGCTCTCGGCGCTGGCTGTGGCCGGCATTGCACGCGAGAGCGCCGGCACCGCCTCGGCGCTGTTCAACATGATGCGGAATCTGGGCGGCGCCGTCGGCATCGCGGTGCTCCAGACGGTGCTGACCAAGCGCGAGCAGTTCCATTCCTCGGTGCTGACCGAGAACGTGTCGATGTTCGACGCAGCGACGCGGGCGCGGCTCGACGGTCTGACGCAGTACTTCATGGCGCACGGGATCGCCGATCAGGCGATGGCCTGGCACAAGGCGGTGGTCGCCGTCGGCCTGGCTGTACGCCGGCAGGCGACGATCATGGCCTATGGCGATGCGTTCTTCCTGATGGGCGCGGCCATCGTGCTGGCGCTCGCCGCGGTGGCGTGGCTGAAGCGCACCGCCGGCGCCACGGCGGAGGCGGCCGGGCACTGACGGTATCGGCGGGGCTGGACCGGCCGGGGCGAATCGGGCGACAGGAGCCGCATGGTCCTGCCGCAGCCGATCGGCGTCTGCCTGCTCCCCTTCCTGATCGCCGGCGGCGCGACCGGGCTGCTCTGCGACAAGGGCGGCCCGCGGGCGCTGGCCGGACCTGCGGTCGGCGCGGCGATGGCTGCGGCCTTCATGGCGGCGAACGGGGCGCCGTTCTTCGGCGCGCCGCCCCATCACGCGCTCGGTGAGAGCCTCGTACTGTTCACTGTCGCCGGCGCCGCCATCTCGGTGTTTGGCGACGGGATCGCCCGATGGCACGTGATCGTGTTGTGGGCGGCGCTGGCGGCGGCGGTATGGCCGTTCGGAATCGCCGGCTTCGAGACGCCCGATCCCGGGGACATGCTCCAGATGGCGATCGCCGCCGGGTGCGGCTGTCTGGCGCTGTGGCGATTGACAAGTTTGTCGCAGGACGGGCCGGCCGGCGTCGGCGTCGCCGCGGTGGCGGCGGCCGGGCTTGCGGCCGTCGCGGGCTTCGCGCGAAGCGGCGTGACGGCCGGACTGGCGCTGTCGCTTGCGTGCGCCTGCCTCGGCTGGCTCGTCTGGGCGTGGCGGGCGCGGCGTGGCGCGACAGCGATCGCCACTCTGGTCGCCGGCACGTCCATCATCTCGATTGGAGTGGAGGTGACGCGGACCGCGCTCCACGCACCCTGGGCGCTGCTGGTGCTGTTTTTCTGCTGTTGGCCCGAGGCCGTCGTGGCCCGTGTGCCGCCCCTCGCCAAGCTGGCGCGCCGCAAGGCCTACCGACCGACCGCTCTGGTACTGGCCGCGGCGCCGCCGGCGGTCCTCGCCGGGGTGCTCGCCTTTGTCGCAAGCCTTGGACGGACGGCGCCTTGACCCTGCTAGCGGGCGGCACGTAGCCTCGGCCGGGCCATGGGCTTTCTCCACCATCTCGAGGTTTGCAACCGGTTCGATCCGGGGCAGTTCGTGCCGCTTGTGCTGGACGGGCGGCGGGTCGGTTTCGTGCGCGCCGATCGCAGCGACATGCTGACCGATCGGAGGGCACTTTTCCGATCCGCTGAACGCGCCATCGAGTTTGCGCCGGACGGGCCTCGCGGTCCGGAGCTGACCGAGGCGCTGGGGGCGGTGGCCGCCGCCGTATTGGAGCGCGGCTTCATCCCGTCACGGCGCGGCGAGCGCTTCGCCGTCACCGATCGCTGGGGCGGCGAGACCTTGTTCGAGCTCGACCGCGGCGTCGTGCCGTTCTTCGGCACGCGCTCCTACGGCGTCCATCTCAACGGCCTGGTCGGATCGGGGCTGTGGATCGGCGTGCGGTCGCGCGACAAGCAGGTGGCGCCGGGCAAGCTCGACAACCTCGTCGCCGGCGGGATCGGCGCGGGCTACGACGACCTGGCGACCCTGGTCAAGGAGGCGGGCGAGGAGGCTTCCATTCCGCCGGAGCTGGCCGGGTCGGCGCGCCCGGTCGGCGCCGCCATGTATCGGATGGAGGTCGCCGAGGGCGTGCGCGACGACGTGCTGTTCATGTACGACCTCGAGCTGCCCGAGGATTTCGCGCCGGTGAACACGGACGGCGAGTTCGAGTCCTTCCGGGTCGTCCCGCTCGCCGAGGCGTTGCGGATCGTCGCCGAGACCGACGACTTCAAGTTCAACGTCAATCTGGTGCTGATCGATCTGGCGGTGCGCCGCGGCCTGATCGGCCCCGACCATCCGGATTATCTTGCAATCCTATCCGGGCTGCGCGGCGGCCTCATCCGGGAACCCGGCAAGGGTCCGGACCTCGGCGGCTGAGCGTCCGGCCTCGCGCAGGGCCCGCAGCGTCGGTGCCTTGTCGCGCTTGGCGAAGCGACGGCCGGCGGAGTCCAGCAGCAGCTTGTGATGCCGCCAGACCGGCACGTTCAGGCCGAGCAGGGCCTGGAGGAGGCGGTGGATGTGGGTGGCCTCGAAGAGATCCTCGCCGCGGGTGACGAGTTCCACGCCTTGGATGGCATCGTCCCAGGTCACGGCGAGGTGATAGCTGGTGCGGATGTCCTTGCGCGCGAGGACCGTGTCGCCCAGAAGCTCCGGCCGCGCCGTGATCGTGCCGCGATCGAGATCCGTCCACGCGAGCGGCCCGGTGCGGCGAAGCGCTTCCGAGACATCGAGGCGGAGCGCGTAGGGGCGTCCCGACCCGATCATGTCCATTCGCTCTGCTGCCGATAGCGATCGGCAGGTGCCGGGATAGATCAAGCCGATTCCGTGCGGTGCCCCGGCGGCTGCGGCCAGATCCGCGCGTGTGCAGAAGCAAGGGTAGAGCAGCCCCTCTGCGGCGAGCCGGTCGATCGACGCCGCGTAGTCCAACAAATGCGCCGATTGGTGCCGCACGGGCTTTGGCCAGTCGAGGCCGAGCCAGGCGAGATCCTCCTCGATCGCCGCGGTGAATTCCGGGCGGCAGCGGGTGAGGTCGATGTCCTCGATCCGCAGCAGCATCGTGCCGTCGGGCCCGGCCGCATCCCGCGCGAACAGAGCGCTGTAGGCGTGGCCGAGATGGAGCCGGCCGGTCGGGCTGGGCGCGAACCGCGTGACGAAGGATTGCACGGATTTGGCCGATTTCACTACGGCGTCTCAAAAACGGACAGAATTTGGCTGAAAACGCACATGCGCCAATGCCGGATCAGGCACTCATAAAAATAAAATTAAACAAAATCAAACGATTAGTACGAATCGGCACGGCTGGCACGCGGCATGAAATAGGTCGGACGTGGTCCACGCCGGTGTTCGAAACCGGACAAGACGGCGGGATCGACCGAGACAAAGATTCAGCCAAAGGAGTTCCGACCATGTTCGTCAAGACTGCCTCTCTCGTTGCTGCCGCCGCGATCGGTGTTATGAGCATCCGGGCCTTTGCCGACCCGGTGATGCCGACGCAGGTCGCCGCCGTTCCTGCCGGCCTCGCCCTCCATGTCGACCGGCCGCTCGTCAGCAAGACCACCCTGGCCTGGCCGACGCATGCCTCGCCATACCGGGAGACCCGGGTGATCCTCCACTATACGATCGAGCCCAATGGCACGGTCGACCATGTCGACGCCGTGTTCGCGCCGGCCGATCCCGCCTTCGCCCAGGCCGCCAAGGCCGCGGTCAGCAGCTGGGTCTATGCGCCGTCCGCGACCGCGACGCCGAACGCCGAGGCGGTCGCCTACTTCCACGCCGCGAAGTAGAGATGCCCGGTGCCCAGGGGCAGGCGGGACAGGACAGGTCCCGCCTGCCGACCGGGGCAGGTCACAGCCCAAGCACGTCCTTCATGCCGTAAAGACCGGGCCTCCGGCCCACCACCCAAAGGGCGGCGCGCACGGCGCCGCGGGCAAATATCCGCCGGTCCGCCGCCTTGTGGGTCAGCTCCAATCTTTCGCCGGGCCCGGCGAATACTACCGTGTGATCCCCGACGACATCGCCGCCGCGCAGCGACGCGAAGCCGATCGTGCCGGATACCCGCCCGGTCTCGCCGTCGCGAGGCCGGGCGCGCGACTCTCCCAACCTTATGCCGCGACCGCGCGCCGCCGCCTCGCCCAGCGCCAGCGCCGTTCCGGACGGGGCATCGATCTTCAGGCGATGGTGCACCTCCAGGATCTCGATGTCGAAATCCGGACCGAGACGGGCAGCCGCCTGCTCGACAAGCCCGAGCAGCAGATTGACGCCCGCGCTGAAATTCGCCGCCTGGACGATCGGGATGTGGATCGCCGCGTGGTTCACCGCCTCCTGCTCGGCCGCGCCGAGGCCGGTCGTGCCGGTGACCAGCGGCCGTGAGGCCTTGGCCGCGATCCCGGCGAGCCGGGAGGTCGCTGCCGGCACGGTGAAGTCGATCAGCACCTCCGCTTCGGCGGAGAGCGCGGCAGGGTCGCTGCCCGCCACGATCCCGAGCTCGTCGATCCCGGCGAGCAGTCCCAGATCCTTGCCCGCGATATCGGCTGCATGGTCGATGCCGCCGGCCAGCGAAGCACCCTCCGTCGCCACGAGCTCGGCGACGAGCATTCTCCCCATCCGGCCTGCGCAACCGACAATCCCGATCTTCGTCATCGCTGCCTCCGTCCGCCGCGACGCATAGCACGAACCGCGGCCGGTGAAGCGCTCACGTCAGGTAGGAATGGACGATTTCCACCAGTTCCTCCGCGGCAACGGCGCGGGGATCGTCGCGCGGCAACGCCGGGTCGACGAGGTGCTCGAGGATATGGTCTTCGATCACCTCGGCGATGAACCCGTCCAGTGCACCCCGACAGGCGGTTGCCTGCTGGAGGATCGCGGCACAGGTGGCCTCCTCCTCGATGCGCCGCTCCACCGCGTCGAGCTGCCCGCGAATGCGCCGCAGCCTGATCAGGAGCTTGCGCTTCTCCCGTTCCTGATGCGCGTGGGACATCGTCTCCATCCTATCCTGGGGTGGGGGTTACAAGGCCTGACACCCGCGTAATTACCGAGAATCAGAAACTTCCTTCCTGTGTACCACATTCGGCTTGATCCTATCCTCCAGGGCAGTATATAGGGCCGCTGCCGTATGCCAAGACCCTGTGGGTCCGGGCGTGCCGCGCACCGTCCCGCAGCATTCGTGAAGACCCGATCGGGCAGGAGGGGCCATGTCGGTGAACGTGACGGAGCTGGTCGACACGCTGCTGCGGCTCGGCCTTGCGCTGGGGCTGGGCTCGGCGATCGGCTTCGAGCGGCAATGGCATCAGAAGATGGCGGGGCTGCGGACCAACGCGTTGGTCGCGCTCGGTTCCTGCGGCTTTGTCGTCTTTTCAGGGATGGTGGGGCAGGGTGATCCGACGCGGGTCGCGGCACAGGTCGTCTCGGGGATCGGTTTCC
>DATGFU010000284.1:0-6644 GCA_035308865.1 Allostellaceae bacterium
CGACCGGGATCATCTCGCCGGGATAGACGACGACGAGGTCGTCCGTCTCCAGCGTGGCGGCCGGCACCGAGGTGATCGCGCCGTCGCGCAGGATCCACGCCGTCCGCCCCTGGAACTCGAGGAGCTCGCTGGCGGCGCGCTTGGAGCCGGCGGCGGTCAGGTCGCGGATCCAGTCGCCGAGCCGGATCAGCCAGGTGATGACGCCGCCCGTCACCATGTTGCCCTGGATCAGCGAGGCGCCGATCGCCAGCGTGTCGAGGAAGTCGACATTGAGCCGCTTCTCGCGGCTCCACACGTTCCAGGCGCGGCGGAAGATCGGCAGGCCGCAATAGAGCATCAGCGGCACGTTGACCGCGAGCGATATGGGATGGGCCCAGAACGCGAGCGCCAGCGATACGCTGGGCAATGCCAGCGGCCAGTCCTGCGGCGGCGGCGCGTAGCCGGCGCGGGTGCCGGCGGCCGGAACGGGTGCCGCGGGAGTCGTCCGCAACAGCAGAACGCCCGGCCCGTCGAGGGTTAGCGCCTGCAGGCGCTCGAGCATGTCCTGGAACCGGTCGAGCCGTGTGCGGTCGTATTCGACGACCAGGCTGGCGCACTCGTAGTTGATGCGCGCCGAATTCACCCAATCCTCGGCGCCGAGCCACGTCAGCGCCGAGTCGGCGAGCGCAGACTTCCGCCCGAAATCAGGGACGCGCAGCCGGATCCGGCCCGGAACCGAATGGCAGACAGAGAACTTCATCCGCCCCAGAACCTCATCCGCGTCGTGTTGCCCCGAATGCGCGTGTCAGAGATGGCTCGGCGCCGGGGCCGGTGCCGCAGGGTGGTGGTGCAGCTCGGCGAAATGATTGAGCGAGAACAGCGCCAGAGTCACCCACATCGGCGTCGCCGCCTCGGCGCCGATATGGACGAAGGTCACGACCGCCAAGCCGCCGGCCAGAACGATCTTCAGGTCGAGCGTGTTGTCCGTGGCGAGCTTGAGCTCGGCATCGAACCGCTTGCAGAAATCGACCGTGGCCCTCGCGAATTCCGAGCGCTGGGCCAGGAACTCAGCTTCGGCCTCGATCTTGCGCGCCATCTCCTCGACCTCGTCGCCCGGCCGCGCCGCCGCCACCACGTCCACGTGCTGGTGGTCTTCGAGCACCCGGTTGAAATGGTGCTCGAACTCGTGCTCGCGATCGGGATCGTAGTGGATGACGATGCTGCCGGTATGGGGCTTGGTGGTCACCGACGCGATGCCCGGGATCCCCGAAAAGGCCTCGCAGACCTGCTCCAACAACGCCGGGTCGGACGCCGCCGCCGGCACCTTCATCCGGATGCGGCCGCGCACGCGGTGCTCGATATGCGCCTTGTGCTTGTGCCGCTTGGCATGGTGCTTGGCGGGATGCGCCGCCGGGGGGGCAGGCGCAGCCTCGCCACTCTGGTCAGGCTGATCGGTCTGCACGAATCACTCGTCTCTGCCGGAACGGGTTCTCGGCCGCGAGGCGGCCTTCAGCTCGCCGTCCCGGCGGCCGGCGCCGCCTTCGCCTCGGCGACATGCTCCGCATCCACCTCGGCGGCGAGGTCGTTGAACCGCTCCTGCGCCTCGGCCACGGCGACGCGCGCCTTCCGCGTGAGCTTGTAGGCCCCGCGCACGGTCGTGTTGAACAGCGGCTGCAGCCGGTCGCCCAGTTTCGGCACGTATTTCGGCGCGAAGGCAGCGACCACGCCGATGATCATGCCCGGGATCAGCGCCACGTCGAACAGCGCCGCAGCCACGCCGACGACGCCGATCGTGGTCGCGGTCGTCAGGAAATCCACTTCCGCGGCCGCCCGGCTCGGCGCCTCGGTCTCGGACTCTTCGGTTTCTGACGCCGCGGCCGGCTTGGCCTGACCATTGCCGGCATTGACGTCGACCTTGAATTTCGACACGGGAACGACTCCATCGATCGCGGATATGGGGAGGTGACCCCAAGCGGCGGCTAAAATAGCACCGTCGAGGAACGCTGGCGACGAGAGAATATCGCACTGCGACTGCAATATATTCTTCACATAGAGCCGAGACTTGGCTCGGTCGGTCACGGCTGCTCCCAGGGGCAGGTCGAACTCGACCTACCGCGAACGGTGCGCCGGCGCGGACAGGCTCATCAGTACCGCCGCACCGCCCAGTTCGGCCAGGACCGAGAGCGCGACCAGCGCCGGCAGGGCGTGATCGTAGAGGATGCCCATGAGTGCGCTGCCGGCAAACCAGGCCACGCCGTAGACCGCGCCGAAGACGCCGTAGGCGGCCCCGCGGCGCTCCGGCGGCACGATGCGGGCGACGAAGGCGCGCAGGATCGAATCCTGCGTGCCCAACCCGATCCCCCACAGCACAGTTCCGGCGAGGGCCGGTGCGAAGCCGCCGTAGAATACGAACCCCGCGAAGAGTGACGACAGCAGGATCGCGATCACGTTCGCTCGCAGGCCGACGCGATCGAAAAGCCGGCCGAAAATCAGCGCCGACATCGCGGCGCTCAGCATCGCGACAGCGTAGAAGGCGGGAATCCATTCGGCGGGAACCACGCCTCGCCGACCGAAATCGAAGGCGATCAGCGGGAAATCCGCATAGCCGAAGGCGACCAGCGCGGCGGCTGCAAGATAGCGCCAGTAGACGGCCGGCAGTCGGGAGGCGGTGACCTCCGCAGTCTTGATCTCCAGCTTCGTCGGGTCCGGATAGGCTTGCCGTGCTGCGAGCAGCACGAGGAGGCAGAGGATCGCAGGGACCGTCAGCAACGCAAAGCCCAGCCGGTAGCCGCCGCTGCCGCCGACGATCGCGGCAAGCGCCAGCGGGCCGGTGACGGCACCGAGCTGGTCCATCGCCTCGTGCAGCCCGAAGCCCCAACCATGGCCAGTGGCCCGCGTCGCCTGCGCCAGCATCGCGTCGCGCGCCGGCGTGCGGATCGCCTTGCCGGTGCGCTCCGCCACCATCAGCGCGACAGCGATCGGCCAGCTGCCCGCGAGCGCCAGCAGCGGCACCGCGGCCAGGTTGACGGCATAGCCGATGATCGTAAGCGTCCAGTACCGACGCAAGCGATCGGTCAGCAGGCCGGAGACGAGGCGGATGCCGTAGCCGATCAGCTCGCCGGCGCCTGCCGCGATGCCGACCACCGCACCGCTGGCGCCCAGCGTCGCGAGGTACGGTCCGACGATCGAGCGGGCGCCTTCATAGGTGACGTCGGCGAAGAGGCTGACCGTCCCGAGCAGGATGACGAACCGGATGGCCGCCCGGCGGTCGATGCCCGGCGCGCCGTCCGTGGATGAAGGATCGGTCAGGTCTTCCGCCCCGCGAGGAGCGCGTCCAGATCGTGATGCACGAGGTCGCCGATGCGCTCGACCGTGAGGTCCGGCGGCGGGCCGGCGGCGATCGCCTCGGCGTCGTTGGCGTAGTGACCCTGGCGGGGGAAGACCGTGGTGACCCGGTCGCCCCAGGCGGCCTTGACCGCCGCCAGGATGCGCGGCTTGTCGTCGATCAGCACGTAGTGCGGCGCCGGATAGCGCCGCTCGACATCCGGCAGCACCTTCTCCTTGTGAATGTAGATCAGCACGTGCCCGTCGACCGCGTCGCGGATGCCGGAGCGCTCGATCTTGCGCGGCTGGAAGACGACGTCGCCGTCCGACAGGATCACCGTGCGGGCGCGTGCGCCCAGCATGTCCAGAACGTCGATCGAGCCCGGGAAGAGCCGGTTCGCGAAGGGGTAGTCGATCAGGTACGACGACACCTCGAAGAGGCGGATCTCCTCGGGATGCTCGATCCGGAAGCGCTGCAGCGCCCCCAGGTAGTCGCGGTAGCCGACCTCGTCGGAGAGCGCCGAGAGAATGGCGCGATAGCGATCGCGGCTGGCGGCACCGAGCTCCCGCTCGAGATGGCGGTCGAGGCCGACCTGGATGCGGTCGTTGTCGAGGAGTGTGTTGTCGACATCGATCAGGACGACGGTCGGTCCGGCGGGTCCCATCACGCACCTCCCTTGAGTGCATCGCCGACGATCGTCTGCGCCTCGGCGACGATGGCATCGAGATGCCCCTGGCCGCGGAAGCTCTCCGCGTAGATCTTGTAGATCGCCTCGGTACCCGAAGGCCTTGCGGCAAACCAGCCGTTCTCGGTGGTGACCTTCAGCCCGCCGATCGCGGCGCCGTTGCCCGGCGCGCGGGTGAGCTTGGCAACGATGGGCTCGCCGGCGAGCCGGTCGGCCGTGACCGCCTCGGGGGAAAGCCGGCCCAGCCGCGCCCGCGCCTCGGCGTCGGCCGGCGCGTCGATTCTTGTATAGGCGGGCGTCCCCAGCTCCGCCTCCAGCGCCTGCCAGTGCTCGCCGGGGTCCTTGCCGGTGCGGGCCGTAATCTCGGCGGCAAGCAGCGCCAGGATCGGCCCGTCCTTGTCGGTCGTCCACACCGTGCCGTCGCGCCGGAGGAAGCTCGCGCCGGCGCTCTCCTCGCCGCCGAAGCAGAAGGATCCGTCGAACAGACCCGGCGCGAACCATTTGAACCCGACCGGCACCTCCGAAAGCCGCCGGCCGAGCCGGGCTACGACCTTGTCGATCATCGACGAGCTGACCAGTGTCTTGCCGATCGCCGCCGTCGCCGGCCAGCCCTCGCGATGCGTCAGCAGGTAGGAGATCGCCACGGCCAGGTAGGCATTGGGATTCATCAGGCCCAGCGACGGCGTCACGATGCCGTGGCGGTCGGCGTCGGGATCGTTGGCGAAGGCCAGCGCGTAGCGGTCCTTGAGCCCGACCAGCCGGGCCATCGCCCAGGGGCTGGAGCAGTCCATGCGGATCTTGCCGTCGTGATCGACCGTCATGAACGCGAAGCGCGGGTCGAGGGTCGGATTGACGATGTCGATATCGAGGCCCCAGGCCTCGTTGATCGGCGCCCAGTAAGGCAGGCCGGCGCCGCCCAGCGGATCGACCGCGAGGCGCAGCTTCGCGTCGCGGATCGCTGCCATGTCCACGACATGGTCGAGATCCTGTACATAGGGCGTGACCAGATCTTCCTCGTGCGTCGTCGGCGCGCCCTTGCCGTCGGGGACGCGCCGCACCTCCTTGTTGCCGCCGGCGATCAGCGCGTTGGCACGCGTCTCGATCCATTTCGTGGCATCGGTCTCGGCCGGGCCGCCATTGACCGGATTGTACTTGAACCCGCCATCCTCGGGCGGGTTGTGAGACGGCGTGATGACGATGCCGTCCGCCAGCCCGCTCGTGCGGCCCCGGTTGTGGACCAGGATCGCGCGCGAGACGACCGGCGTCGGCGTCACGCCGTCGCTGCGCTGGATGATCGTTTCGACGCCGTTGGCGGCCAGCACGTCGAGCGCCGTCGCCTGGGCCGGGCCGGAGAGGGCATGCGTGTCCTTGCCCATGTAGAGCGGGCCGGCGACGCCCTGGCTCGCCCGGTAGTCGCAGATCGCCTGCGCGATCGCCAGGATGTGCGTCTCGGTGAAGGTGCCGCGGAGCGACGAGCCGCGATGCCCGCTGGTGCCGAAGGCGACGCGCCGCTCGGGATCGGCCGGATCGGGGCGTCGGTCGTAATAGTCCCGTTCGAGCCGGGCGAGATCGACCAGCAGCTCCGGCGGCGCCGGCTTCCCGGCCAGGGGCGATGTCGGCATGGGGGGACCTCCTCGGGTGGGCCGCCGACTTTAACTGCTTCCGCCCGCTCGGCGGGAGCCGGAATCATGGCGCGGGAATTGCTCGGGGATTGCTCATTGTCGCACGGGCCGTTCGTCGGCGCTGCCGGTCTGGCTCCGGCGCAGGCTCCTGGGCTATCGTCCCGCCGGGTTCGGCGCGTGGCAGCGGGGACGGCATGGAGGTTGGGGAACTGGGAATACCGGGAGTCCGGCTGGTCCGGCCGGTACGCCACACGGACGCGCGCGGCTTCTTTTCCGAAACCTACAGCCAGGCGCGCTTCGCCGAGGCCGGCATCGGCACCGTCTTCGTGCAGGACAATTTCTCGCTGTCGGTGCCGCGCGGCGTCGTGCGCGGCCTGCACTTCCAGATCCCGCCCTTCGCCCAGGCGAAGCTCGTGCGTGTTCAGCGCGGCGCCGTGTTCGATGTGGTCGTCGATATCAGGCGAGGCTCGCCGACCTACGGCCGCACGGTCGCTGTAGAGCTCAGCGCGGAGAACTGGTCGCAGCTCTTCGTGCCGGCGGGGCTGGCGCACGGGTTCTGCACGCTCGCGCCGGAAACTGAGGTCACCTACAAGGTGAGCGCGCCTTACTCGGCCGCGCATGATTGCGGGCTCCTGTGGAACGATCCCGCGCTCGACATCGACTGGCCCGTGAAGGCCGGCGAGGCGCTGCTTTCGGAAAAGGACGGCCGCTGGCCGACCCTGGCCGAGCTGCCCGCCCATTTCGCCTATGCGCCGGAGCCGGCGGCATGAGCGACGGACGAACGATCCTGGTCACCGGCGGCAGCGGGTTCATCGGTTCTGCCGTGGTGCGTCTGCTGCTGGCCGAGACCGGCTGGCGGGTGGTCAATCTCGACAAGCTCACCTACGCGGCCAATCCGCTGGCGCTCGAAGGCGCCGAGCACAATCCCCGCTACTGCTTCGAGCGGGCCTGCGTCGCCGACGCCGATGCCGTCCGCGCGATCCTGGCCCGGCACCGGCCGGATGCGGTCATGCATCTTGCGGCCGAGACCCAT
>DATGFU010000285.1:0-4688 GCA_035308865.1 Allostellaceae bacterium
CGAGGTGAAGCGAGAGCTGGTCGCCTATGCCGCCACGGTCAAGCTCGGCGATGGCTCGCACCAGGGCACCGATCTCGGGCCGATCCAGAACCGCATGCAGTACGAGAAGCTGAAGGACCTGCTCGCCGACACCAAGCGGATCGGCGCCACGATGGCGCTCGGCGGCGAGGTGCCGGACGGGCCGGGCTACTTCGTGCCCGTCACGATCGTCGACAACCCGCCCGACGACTCCCGGGTCGTCACCGAGGAGGCTTTCGGGCCGGTCCTGCCGCTGCTCAAGTTCCGTGACGCCGACGAGGTCGTGGCCCGCGCCAACGCCACCCATTACGGCCTCGCCGGCTCGGTCTGGTCGCGCGACGTGGCCGCCGCCCGCGCGATCGCCGAGCGGCTCGAATGCGGCACGGTGTGGATCAACGAGGTCCACGTCTTTGGCCCTCATATCGCCTTCGGCGGCCACAAGCAGTCGGGCATGGGGGTCGAGAATGCGCGCGACGGCCTGGCCGAATACACGAATCCGCAGACCATCATGAGCCGGGACCTCGCACCCTGACCGATCCCATGCCATTCCGGCCGCGGCGGCGCGATCTCCTGTGGGCCGCCGGCGGGCTTGCGCTGGGCGCGGCCGCAGCACGGCTGCTGCCGCCGGGCGGCGACGAGCTGTTGCGCGCGCTGGCCGCCAATCCCGCCTTCCTCGCCGACCATCCCGAGCTGATCGAGCGGGCCGCCGCGGTGGAGGGCGCGCGGCGTGACGACCACGAGTCGGCACGGCGGCGCGATGCCATGGCCGGAACGTGGAAATCGGCATTCCATCCGGCCTACTCGCCGCAGCTCGGCACGCCGGATGCGCCGCTGCTGCTGATCGAGTTCACCGACTATCTATGTGCGCCCTGCCGGGCCAGCGCGCCCGATATCGACGCTTCCGTCGGTCGCGCGCGCGACGTCAGGATGGCGCTGATGCTGGTACCGGTCAGCGGGGCGCTGTCGGATTACGCGGCGCAGCTGGCCGCCGGCTGCTACTTCACGCGGCCGCCCGGCTTCGCGGCGCTGCACGCGGCTCTGATGCGCGGCGGCGAGCCGACGCAGGAACGGATCGATGCTGCTGCTGCCGCCGCCGGCTACGACGCGGAGACGGTCCGGGCCGCGACCGCCGAGCCGGTGCGGCTCTATCTCGACAAGGCGCGGCGCCTCGCCGAAGCGCTCGGCCTTTCGGGCGTCCCGGATTTTCTCGGCGAAAGCGGCCGGCTGCTGACCGGCGGCGTGTCAGCGGCGATGCTCGACGACCTGATCGCCCATACGCGGGAAGACTCGAACGCGAAGGAGAATCGCCGTGCGTAGACTTGCTGGACTGGCCACGGCCGCTTGCCTCGCCGCGGCGACCTCCGCCGGCGCCGCCGTTCCCCCGGTCAATCCCACCGACTATCCGCAGCTCACCGACCAGGAGATCGGCCACATCCGCCACATGGTCCGGCTGTCGCGGCAGCTGCCGGGCGATTGGGCCGACATGGGCACGGATATCTGGGCGGTGGCCGAGCGGACGCTGCAGTTCCAGCTCTCCTACATGGCGGTGGCGGTCGGGCTGGTGCAGCACAGCTATACGCCGGCCTATCGCGAGCTCTATCAGCCGACGATGGACCAGCTGATCCAGAAGATGACGCTTCCTGATGTCTGGGAGCTCTGGATTAACTCCAGCCGTGCCGGGACCTTCAGGAGCAGGAGCGGCGATCTCCAGGCCGGCTGGACCGACCCGGTCCGCAAGTACAACATCATGCTGAAGGGCTACCTGCTGCAGGCCGGCGCCATGTACGACATGCTCTACCAGGATGGAAAATACGAAAAACCCGACGCCTTCACCTTCCGGCACATTCCGATCACCTGGGGCAACGGGCCGATCACCTTCCGCTATTCGCTGCCCGACGTGGCCAAGATCGTCTACGACGAATACGTCGCGTCCGATTTCCGCGGCGTGCAGTGCGAGCCGAACGTCGTCTTCCCCGAATGCAACCAGACCCCGATCCTCGGACTGATCAACTTCGACCAGGCCCACGGCACCCACTATGCCAACGACATCATGCCGAAGTTCAAGGCGAACTGGGAGAAGATCGGCTACACCGACCCGGCGACGAAGCAGAACATCGACTACTACCGGGTCTCGACGCAGGAGCGCGTCGGCAAGATCGGCCCGACCGGGGACGGCTGGGCCAACAGCTGGATGTTCACCTGGGATCCCGAGCACGTGCAGGCGGTGTATCCGGCGCTGCGGCAGCTTTATCTCGAGAACTTCCTGACCGGCGCCTATGCCCGGAACCTGCCGCCCTACGGCAATCGCGACCTGATCTCGACCGGATTCGGCCAGTATGCCTTCATGGCGGCTGAGGTCGGCGACGCCGAGGCGCGGACCAAGCTGATCGCCTATGCCGACCGCAATTTCAGCGCGACCTGGCAGGACGGCGAGTATTATTATAAGCGCAGTTATGACTATGCTCCCGACGCCGCAGGCAATTCGCACGGCGTCGACACCTGGACCGGGAACGTCCTGATCGCGCTGGCCCGGCTCGACACCGGCGGCGCGTTCCAGTCGCTCTATCGCCACCCATGGACCAAGGCCGACCTCACCGATCCCTATATCGCCGATGTCGACTATCCGACGACGAGCGTCAGCCAGGCCTGGTACGACCGCGCCAAGCAGGCCCTCGTCGTCACCATCGAGCCGGGGCCGGTGAAGGCGAAGGAGACCAGCTTCTCGGTGCGCCAGCTGAAGGCCGGCACGCGCTATCTGGTCCTGCGCGACGGCACCGCGATCGGCCATGTCGGCGACGGCGCGCTGACCCCGAAGGCCGACGGTTCCGTCTCGATCCCGGTGACGCTGGACGGGCGGCACAGCTACGTGGTGGTCGCCGATGTCTAGGCCGATGCGATACCTGCTGCCCGTTCTGGCCGTAGCACTCGGCTGGGCCGCAGCAGCCGGGGCGGCAGATACGCCGCTGATCCATGTCGATGCCTGCCGGGTCTACGCGGAGGCCAACCCCAAGACGGCGGTCGATTGCACCGCTGCGGCGGCGAAGCTCTGCGATGGGCAGCCGGCCTGCGAGGTCCCGATTGGCCGCAACCTGGCAGCGCAGGCGCGCGAGGATGCGAAGGTCGACCTGGCCTATAGCTGCGGCAAGGCGCATGGCGAGGCCGGTCCCAACGACCTCGACGACCATGCCGCGGTGACGCTCGCCTGCGCGCTGACGAACTGATGCCGGCATCGATGACGGATGGAGAACCGATGTTCCTCAGGAACTGCTGGTACGTCGCCGCGCGCGACAGCGAGTTGGACGATCGCCGGCTGGTCGCGCGCCGGATCCTGGGCGAGCCGATGCTGTTCTTCCGGACGGCGGACGGCACCATCGCGGCTTTCCAGGATCGCTGCCCGCATCGCCTGGCGCCGCTCTCCGCGGGCCGCCGGATCGGCGACCGGATCCGGTGCGGCTATCACGGCATCGAATTCGCGGCCGACGGGCGCTGCGTCCACATTCCGGGCCAGGACACCGTGCCGGCGAGCGCCGGCGTCCGCACCTTTCCCGCCCTGCTCCGCCACGGCTGCGCCTGGGTCTGGCCGGGCGATCCGACAAAAGCGGATCCGGCACTGATTCCGGACGTCCCGTGGCCGCGGCTCGCCGGCTGGGCGACCGCGGAAGGCTATACCCACGTCGCGGCGGACTACCGGCTGCTGACCGACAACCTGCTCGATCTCAGCCACGAGACGTATCTCCACGACGCGACGATCGGCAATCAGGCGGAGCAGACGATCGCCGATTATCCGGTGACCGTCGGCGAACGGCCAGGCCAGGTGATCGAGGCCCGCCGCGTGATGGCGGGGATCGACGCCCCGCCCTTCTTCGCAATGATCCTCGGTACGGATGGCCGCATCGACCGCTGGCAGGCGGCGATTTGGGCGCCGCCCTGCGTCAACCTTACCGACACCAAGGCCGCGCCCGCCGGCGCGACCGATGCCCAGCCCTATGTCGGCCGCGTCCTCCACCTGCTGACGCCGGAAACGGCGGCATCGACCCATTACTTCTGGTCGCTGAGCCGCAACTATCGAACGAGCGACGACGAATTGACCGAATTACTACGCGGCTCGCTCAGGCAGACGTTCGACGAAGACAAGTACATGCTGGAGCTGCAGCAGCGCGAAGTCGCCGCGACCGGCCTCGCAATCCCGGGCCTTGCGGTGAAATTGGACGTCGCCGCCGTGCGGGCGCGGCGAATCCTCGATGGGCTAATCCGCCGAGAACGGGACGGAGCGGCGCCCGCGATCGGTCCGGCCGTCCTCGTCGACTAGCAGCCGAGCGGCATTCCGGCCCAACGGCGGCAAGTATTGTCGCTGCCATTTTGCTATATCAAAATGCGGATCTCCACACGCCCCCCCAAAGGCTCCGTGACTATAAACCAAGGTGAAGCTGGTCACTGGCGTAGCGCCTGCAACTCGGCTCGCGGGAATGGGGGACTATCATCATGGGGCGTCGCGTTTGTTCTTGCTCGGCCGTGGCGATCGCCGGCGGAGCGTTCGCCGGGATGCTCGGCATCCAGCCTGCCTTCGCGCAAACGACGCCCCCAGCCGGAACGCCGGGGACGGGCACCGCGCTCGAAGAGGTTGTGGTCACGGCGACCAAGCGCGACACCAACCTCCGCGACGTGCCGAT
>DATGFU010000286.1:0-3141 GCA_035308865.1 Allostellaceae bacterium
TAGCCGTCCATGACCGGCATGAGCACGTCGGTAATCACCAGGTCGGGCCGCTCGGCCAGAGCCGCGGCCAGGCCCTGGCTGCCGTCCTCGGCCTCGAGCAGCCGGTGACCCTTGTAGCGCAGCAGCGAGACGAGAACCTCACGGTTTGCTGCCAGATCGTCAACGACCAGAATCGTCGCCATCACGCCCCGTCACTGCAGGTAGCTTTCGATTTCGGTCACGAACGTCTCTGGAGTAATCGGCTTGCTGATGTAGCCATCGAATCCCGTGGCAATGACCTTGTCGCGATCGCCGACCATCGCGGAGGCGGTCACGGCGATAATCGGGACGTCGCACAAACCCGGCTCGCTTTTGAGGCGCCTGGCGACGCCGAAGCCGTCCAGGCCTGGCAGCGCGAGGTCGCAGAGGATCAGGTCCGGCCGCTCGCGGAGCGCCGCGGCAACACCTTCCTCGCCGTCCTGCGCGGCGATGGTGGTATGCCCGAACGCGTTCAGCAGGTAGGTCATCAGCTCGAGATTCGTGGCGTTGTCTTCGATCACCAGGATGCGTGCGCCCATTTCATCCCTGAGGCAGCGACAGCGTGAACGTGCTGCCGCGGCCGAACTCGCTGCTGAAGCTGATCGAACCGCCGAGCAGCTCGGCCAGCTTCTGACTCAAATGGAGGCCAAGCCCGGTGCCGTCGGAGCGGCGCGTCGCCGCGGCGACGGGTGAAAATGCCTTGAACAGCTTCTGCTGGTCTTCGGCCTTGATGCCGACGCCGCTATCGATGACGCGCACCTCGACGAAGCCGGAGTTGGCGCTGACCTCGAGGCGGACCAGACCGGCCTCCGTGAACTTGATGGCGTTGTTCGCCAGGTTCAGCATGATTTGGCTGAAGGCGCGCCGGTCGGTACGCACCATGACGTCCTGCGCCGGCATGCTCAGCTCGAACATCAATCCCTTCACCTCCGCCAGCGGGCGCAGCGTCGTCACCACGTCATTGAGCACCAGCTGGCACGCGATCGATTCGGTGTCGATCTCGACCTTTCCCGACTCGATCTTGGCGAGATCGAGCAAGTCGTTGATGAGTGAGAGGAGATGCCGCGCGCTGCTCCGAACGGTCTGCAGCTGGTGCTCCTGGTCGGCTGTCAGCGGACCGGGCAGCCGCATCAGCAGCGTGCCGGTGAAGCCGATGATCGCGTTCAACGGCGTGCGCAGCTCATGACTCATGCTGGCGAGAAAGCGATCCTTGGCCTGGCTCGCCCTCTCGAGCTCGACGTTCTTCTCCTGAAGCGTCCGCTCGGCGCGTTTGCGATCGGTGACATCCCGAATCGAGCTGCTGACGAGCAGGCCGTCTTCGGTCTCGAGCGGGCTGAGGCTGATCTCGACCGGAAACTCGTCGCCGTTCCTGCGAATCCCGAACAGATCGAGGCCGGCGCCCATCTCACGCACGCGCGGCTCGTCGAAATAGCCGTCGCGGTCGCCGGCGTGCTGCGGCCGGAACCGCTGTGGCACCAGGATTTCGATCGGCTGGCCCAGCAGTTCGCCGCGCGCGTAGCCGAACAGACGCTCGGTCTGCGAATTGATCAGCACGATGCGGCCGGTCTGGTTGACGATGACGATCGCGTCCGGAGCGGATTCCAGCAGGCCGCGGAACTTGGCCTCGGCGCGGCGGCGTTCGGTGAGATCGCGAATCGAGCCGCTGACGATCAATCCTTCGGGGGTCTCGAGCGGGCTGAGGCTGATTTCCACGGGAAACTCGTCGCCGTTCTTGCGCAGGCCGTACAGCTCCAGCCCCGCGCCCATGCCGCGCGGCCGCGGCTCGGCGAAATACTGATTACGGTGACCCGGGTGCTTCGAGCGAAAACGGGGCGGCACCAGGACCTCGACGGCCTGGCCGAGCAGCTCGGCACGCGGATAACCGAACAGCTTCTCCGTCTGCGAGTTGACCAGCAGAATGGTCCCCGTCTGATCGACGATGACCATCGCATCGGGCGCCGACTCCAGGAGGCCGCGAAACAGAGAATCGCCTCCGGCCGAACCGAATCTCTGCAAACCGGACCTCGCGAGGGAACAGTACGCACGAACGGCGCCGTCGGGAGCGATTGTGAATGCTGCTAGAGGGGACGAGATAGGCTAATTCATGATCAGAGCTGACGCAACCCCTGCTCCGGCCTGGCACACGATCGCGTCGGCAAGAACAGCCGCCCTACAGGCGGGCGATTGCTGTTGACATGATCGTGTCCACCCAGGAGATGATACCGTCAGCGAATCAACCTGTCGGTGACGCCCGCCGCGAGCGTCACGGCTCTTGAGCCGCCGGTCGCGGACCGGTTCGTCCGCCCGAGCCGCCGGCGACGCGGCATCGGTCTCGATGAAAGCCGTTGCCGCGCTGGCTCCCAGACAGGCGAAAATAGCTGGCACCTCGCATTCGCTCGAGAGCTGGAGCTTGAGAAGCAAGGAGAGATGAGGAGACATGACGATGAAGTTGGCAAAGACCGCGTTGTTCTTCATGCTGGCGTCGGCGGCGATTGTGGCTCAGGTCAACCTGGGCCAACAGAAGCCTGAAGCCGACATGCCATTCACCATGACCACGGCGACCACGTTCGAGCTGCCCTGGCGGATCGCCTTCCTGCCGGACGGCCGCATGCTGGTCACCGAAAAGGTCGGGCCGGTCTGGCTGGTGTCTCAGGAGGGGCAGAAAATCAGCCCGGTGGCCAACACGCCGCCGGTCTATTGGCAAGGTCAAAACGGCATGCTGGGCGTGTTCCTCTCGCCCCACTATGCTACCGACCAGAGCATCTATCTCACCTATGTCGAGCCGGGCGACTACGGCGGCGGGCTGGCGCTCGCCCGCGCCAAGCTGACCCTTGCCGCCGATTCGGCCAGGCTCGGAAACCTCGAGGTGCTGTGGCGCCAGATGCCCAAGGGCAAGGGCGGCCAGGAAGGCGCGCAGATCGCGTTTTCGCCTGACGGCCAGTATCTGTTCCTCACGGTGGGCGACCGCCAGCGCTTCACCCCCGCCCAGGATCCCGACCAGCCCGAAGGCAAGATCCTGCGCCTGACGTTGGACGGCAAACCCGCCCCCGGCAATCCCAACTTCGGCAAAACCGGCGCGGCCACCATTCCCCTGATTGATCCGGCGAGTGACACGGAAGCCGC
>DATGFU010000287.1:0-1830 GCA_035308865.1 Allostellaceae bacterium
GTCTGGTCAGGCGCCACCCCGCGCCGCCTCAGATCCGAAGGAATATCAACATGTTCACCAAGACCAGCCTCGCCGTGCTGGCCGCGCTTGGTTGCGCCGCCAGCGTCCACGCCGCTCCGGCCGGTACGTCGTCCGCTCCCGCCCTGACGAGCGTTACAGTCTCGGTCGCCGACCTCGACCTCGCCGACCGCGCCGGCGCAAAGGTCGCGCTGCAGCGCATCCACGCCGCCGCCAAGACGGTCTGCGGCGGGGAACCCGACGTGCGAGAGATCGAGCGGATGGCGCTGTACGAAGCCTGCATCAGGACGGGCGCGAACCGGGCGGTGGCCGCGCTCGGCAGCCCGATCGTGACCGCATTGAATGACCAGAACGCCGCCATGGTGGTCGCCAATCGCCGCTGACCAATCGACGCCCGGCCTCGCCTGCCTCGGCCCCGCCACGGCGGCCGAGGCGGGCGATGGCGCGCCTCGGACCGCATCCGGTGGCGGCCGGCCTGACCGCCTGCTAGACTCGGGCATGGACGCCTCGGACGGGACCGCGAACGAAGGGCCGCCCGCCAGCCAGACAACCCCCGCGATCGGCCGGATCAACCTGGCGCATGAGGCGTCGGTCAGGCTGGGACCGCTCGCGTTCGAGCCGCCGCTGCGCCGGGTCGCACACGACGACGGGCGCGAGGAAGTCGTCGAACCGCGGGTCATGCAGGTGCTGATCGCCCTGATCCGCGCGGGCGGCCGGATCGTGTCACGCGACGATCTGATGATGTCGTGCTGGCACGGGGTCGTGGTCGGTGAGGATGCCATCAACCGGGTGATGGGCCGCGTCAGGCGCCTGGCTGACGGCATCGGCGACGGCGAGATCAAGCTCGAGACGGTCACCCGGGTCGGCTATCGGCTGGTCGTGACGACCGAGACCGCGCGTCCGCCCGCTCGACCCGCGGCGGCTCCGACCCGGCTTTCCATCTGCGTCCTGCCGTTCGACAACATCAGCGACGACCCGCAGCAGGCCTACTTCAGCGACGGCATCTGCGAGGACATCATCACCGACCTGGCCAAGGTCTCGGCGCTCTCGGTGGTGGCGCGCAGCACGGCCTTCAACTTCCGGGGCAAGGCCATCGACGTGCCCGAGGTCGCGCGCCAGCTGGGCGTCAGCTACGTCCTCGAAGGCAGCGTTCGCAAGGCGGGCGGGCGGGTCCGGATCACCGCGCAGCTGATCGACGGGACCGCGGGCGATCACGTCTGGAGCGAGCGCTGGGATCGCGAACTCACCGACATCTTCGCCCTGCAGGACGAGATTTCGGAGGCGATCGTCGAGGCGCTCAAGCTCAAGCTGCTGCCAGAGGAAAAGATGTCGATCGAGCGGCGCGGCACCGACAATGTCGACGCCTTCAACCTCTATCTCATTGCGCGGCAGTACTTCGTCGGCGGCAACCGCGGCGATTTGCGAGGCCCCGAGGCCATCGTGCGCCTCTGCCGCCGGGCGACCGAGATCGATCCGGGATATGCCCGCGCCTGGGCCCTGATGGCCGACGCGCAGACGTCGCTGCGCTTTGCTTACGGCCGACCCGAGGACGGCCTCGCGGCCGCGGAGACCGCGCTCGCGCTCGACCCGGGCCTGGCCGAGGCTCATGCGGTAAGGGCCCGGCACCTGTTTCGAATGGGCCGTTACGACGAGGCGTCCCTCGAGATCGAGACCGCCCTTCGTCTGGACCCCGAGTCCTACGAGGTGAACGAGAGCGCCGGCAAGCTGTGCGTCCGGCAGCGCCGCTACGCCGACGCCATCGGCTACTTCGACAAGGCGGGGGCGCTGATGGAGCCGTCCATCGGCGCGGTG
>DATGFU010000288.1:0-3993 GCA_035308865.1 Allostellaceae bacterium
GCCGCGAAGGTGCTGGTCGATCCCGCCAGCCTGGACCTGCTGGCGGGGTCGGAGCTGGACTACACCGACCAGCTGATGGGCAGCCACTTCGCGGTGCGCAACCCGAACGCCAAATCGGCCTGCGGCTGCGGCACCAGCTTCTCGGTCGACTGACGCGTCGCGCGCGCCGCATGAAGATCGCCACCTGGAACGTGAACTCGCTGAAGGTGCGACTGGCCAACGTGATCGCCTGGGTCGAGGCGGCGCGGCCGGATGTGCTGGCGCTGCAGGAGATCAAGTGCCAGACCGCGGAGTTCCCGTATTTCGAGATCGAGGCGCTGGGCTACAAGGCCGTGGTGCTCGGCCAGAAGAGCTACAACGGCGTGGCGCTGCTCTCGTCGCTGCCGCCCGAGGACGTGCGGATCGGCCTGCCCGGCGACGACGGCGACGCGCAGGCGCGCTATGTCGAGGCGCGCTACGGGCGCGTGCGGGTCGCCTCGATCTACCTGCCGAACGGCAACCCGGTCGACAGCGAGAAGTACCCCTACAAGCTTGCCTGGATCGAGCGGCTGCGGCGGCACGCTGCCGAACTGCTGACGACCGAATCGCCCTTCGTGCTGGCCGGCGACTACAATGTCTGCCCGACCGACGACGACGTCTATGACCCGGTGGGCTGGCGCAACGACGCGCTATGCCGCCCGGAAAGCCGCCGGGGGTTCCGCGCGCTGGTCAATCTCGGCCTGACCGACGCGTTCCGCGTGTTCCACGCCGAACCGCACCGCTACAGCTTCTGGGATTACCAGGGCGGTGCCTGGTACCGCGACGAGGGGCTGCGGATCGACCACCTGCTGCTCTCGCCGCAGGCGGCCGACCGTCTCGTGGATTGCGATATCGACCGGGGACCGCGAGGCCAGGACAAGGCCTCGGACCACACGCCCGTGTGGTGCATCCTGGCGCCGGATGCGATCAGGTCGAACTGACCTGATCGCTGAATCCGCCTCCGATAATTTCGAATCAGACGCCGGCTGATCCGGGTCTAGTAGCTGCGCGAGGCCTCGTGGCTGACCCGCCGGATCTCCTCGGCGACCAGGCGCTCGACGATGGCCGGCAGGTTCTTGTCGAGCCATTCGCTCACGATCGGCCGCACCATGTCGCGGACCATCCCCTCGAGCGTGACGCCGGGGGTTCCGAGCGGCGTCTCGGGGGCGGCGCGGGGGCGCAGCCGCTCGCCGATCGCCGCCATCGCGGCCGCCGAGGCCGAGGCGGTGGTATCGGACACCAGCCGCTCGGGCTGCGAATCGGAGGTCGATGCTTCGGAGGGGGCTGGCGGCATTGGCGGTTCGTCCTCGACAAGTTCGGTCAGTTCCAGAACGTCTTCCGTCGTCGCGGCGGGAGACAGCATGATTTCGGGCTCGGACTCGGGCTCGGGATCCGGAACGGCAACCGGAGGCGCCTTGTCTTCGGAGATGATCCGGCGGATCGACGCCAGGATCTCCTCCATCGACGGTTCCTGGCTCCCCTTCGCCTCCGACATTGCGTGTCCCACCCCGAGGAAAACGACAATAGATACTAGCGGCTACGACTGCGCGACGCCACAATGGATTAAAAGCGGGCGGACTGCAATCTCGGGATGAGCTATCGAGCTATTGGCCGGTGCCGAACCCGGCCCATTTGTTGCGGACCAGCTCGAAGTTCTTGTCGGGGTCGTAATAGTCGACGGCGAGGCCGAGCGACTTTGCGGTCAGGCGGCCGACCGCCTGGGCCAGCGTGAATTCGAAGACGATCTCGTCGCGCTGCGACTGTACCAGGCTCACGCGCGACTGAAACAAAGTCTGCTCGGCATTCAGCGTGTCGAGCACGGTGCGCGAGCCGACGCTCGCCTCCTGCTGCACGCCTTCGAGCGCGATCTCGTTGGCGCGGATCTGTTCCTTCAGCGACTTGATCGTGGCCCGCGTCGCCTGCAGCTGCTCCCAGCCGGCGCCGGCGGCCTGCACGGCGGCGCGGCGCGCGTCGTCCACGAGGCTGCGCTTCTGCGCCACCGTCTGCGTCGCCTGCCGGGTCTGGGAGTAGATGGCGCCACCCTCGTAGAGCGGCATCGACAGCTGCGCCACGATCTGCTCGGCATCGGTCTTGAGGCCTGCGACCTGCTGGTCGCTCGAATGCGCGACCGATCCCTGGAGCGTCACGGTCGGCAACAGCTGGCCGCGGATCACGGCGACGTTATCCTCCGCCGCCAGCTCTGCATACTGCGCCTCGACCACGGTCGGCGCAGCCAACGCGGCGACGGCGGCTGCGTCTTCGTGGCTCGTCGGCAGCTGCGGCCCGACCGTCGGCGCCACCAGCATGCCCGGCCGCTCGCCGACATCGTGCTCGTAGGCGGCACGGAACACCTGGAGCTGACCTTCCGCCGACTGCCGGCTGGCGATCGCCTGGGCGTAGGTGGCCTCGGCCTGGGCCACGTCGGTCCGCGTCACCTCGCCGACCTTGAACCGGTCCTGCGTCGCCTCGAGCTGGCGGCGCAGCACCATCTCGTTGTTCTTGTTGAGGTCGACGACCGCCTGTTCCTCGACGACGTTCATGTGGTCGGTGACGACGGCGAGGAAGACCGTCTGTTCGGTATCGACCAGATGCGCCCGCTCCGAGCGGACGAGATTCAGCGCCTGCGAGATCTGGGCGGTGGTCCGGCCGCCGCGGTAGAGCGGCTCGCTGATCGTCAGGCCATACGTGGTCGGACGAAGATTGGCCGGCCCGGTCTGGCTCGAGGCGGCCAGCTCGGCGAGAACGGGATTGAGCGTGCTGGCCAGCGGATTGGTCGGCGGCAGGGCCTGGAGGCCGCTGCTTCCGGTACCGGAGGAGGAAGAATCGAGATGCTCCAGCCCGGCCGAGGCGGAGACGGTGACGGTCGGACGCCAGTTCGATTCGGCCTGCGAGACGCCCTCGTCGGTCGCGCGGAGCTGGGCGCGCTCGGCCTGCAGCTGCGGATTGCTGCCATAAGCCCCGGTCAGCGCATCCTGCAGCGTCTGGGCTGCGGCCAATCCCGGCACCGCTGCCAGGAGCGCCGCGACGGAGACCGACCAGCCCAGGCGACGGCTGAGGCGGCGATGGAAGGACAGCTTGATCATCAATAAGTTCCCACGGTCGTATCGATCGCCCGCGCCCAGGAATCGATGCCGCCATCAAGATTGATCGCCCGGCCGAGGCCTTGGCGGCGGAGCCACGCCACCGCCTGGGCGCTGCGCCCGCCATGGTGGCAGAACACGACCACCGGCCGGTCGGTCGGCAGTTCGGAGAGCCGCGCCGGCAGGGTCTGCAGCGGGATCGAGAGCGCGCCCTCGATCCGGCAGAGCTCGACCTCCCAGGGCTCGCGGACATCGACCAGCGTATGCGGCTCGCCGGATGTCCGCAACGCCGCCAGCTCGCCGACGCTCATCGAATCGGGAGACGCCATCGCCGGGCGGCTCAGAAGCTGAAGGCCGGGGCCGGCGCCACGCCCGGCAGCAGCGGCGTCGCGGCGTCGCAGATCACGCGGCGCGACATCGCGCCGCCGATCCGCTCGATGATGAGGGCTTGGCCGGGGCCGCCGCGTTCGGGACGCAGGACGGTGACAAGCCGGCCGCCTTCCGCGAGCTGGTCGAGCACCGCCGCCGGCACGTGAGGCACGGCACCCACAAGCAGGATCACGTCGAACGGCGCCTCGGCCGGCACCCCCTCGGCGATCGGGCCCGTCACGATTGCAGCACCGGGCGCCGGCGCGGTGCGGGGCGGCTCGGGATCGAGCGTCACCAGATGATCGGAGAGCCGGCCCACGATCGCTGCCGAGTAGCCGCTCGGACAGCCGGCGACCAGCACCCGGTCATCGCGCTGGATGCCGGCCTCCTGCACGAGGCGCGCGAGCACCAGCGGCTCGATCAGCCAGCGCCCGCCGGCGAGAGGCAGGTCGTCGTCGGCATAGGCGGCGTCGCGCAGGCCGAACGGCACGAACTCTTCCCGGGCCACCGCCCGGAAGGCGTCGAG
>DATGFU010000289.1:0-18232 GCA_035308865.1 Allostellaceae bacterium
CGGTCTACACCGCCATGATCGCCGAAGAATAGGCACAGCCACATGCCCGACATTCATCCGACCGCGGTGGTCGAGGCCGGGGCGGAGCTGGCCGACGACGTCGAGATCGGTCCCTTCTGCCTCGTCGGTCCCGAGGTCAAGTTGGCGGCCGGCGTCACGCTGCTGTCGCATGTCGTGGTGGTTGGCAACACGGAGATCGGATCGGGGACGCGAATCTATCCGTTTGCTTCGGTCGGCCACGCACCGCAGGACAAGAAGTACCGCGGCGAGCACTCCAAGCTTGTCGTCGGCGCCGACAATACGATCCGCGAGAGCGTCAGCATCAGCCCCGGCACCGAGGACGGCGGCATGGTCACGCGGATCGGCGACCGCAACCTCTTCATGCTGGGCAGCCACGTCGCCCATGACTGCCAAGTCGGCAACGACACGGTCTTCGTCAATCACGCGACGCTGGCCGGGCACGTGACCGTCGAGGATTTCGCGGTGCTCGGCGGCCTGAGCGCGGTCCACCAGTTCTGCCGGATCGGCCGTCATGCCTTCGTCGGCGGCGTCACCGGCGTCGAGCGCGACGTCATCCCATACGCCATGGTCATGGGCGACCGGGCGCGGCTCGTCGGGCTGAACCTCGTCGGAATGCAGCGGCGAGGCTTCGCGCGGGACGACATTCTGGCGCTGCGCGAGGCCGTCGACCTGCTCTTCCTGCCCGAGGGTACGCTGCAGGAGCGGACCGAGGCGATTGCGGAGCGCTTCCCCGAGGCGGCGCCGGTCCAGCATGTCGTCGAGTTCGTGCGGACCGCTTCGAAGCGCGGCATCGTCCAGCCCGCTTCGGGGCATGCCGACTAATCTAGGCATTCTGGCAGGCGGCGGCGCCCTGCCGGCGCGGCTGGTCGAGCGATGCCGGGAGACGGGACGCGAGGTCTTCGTTCTCGCCTTCGAAGGACAGACCGACCCGACCCTGGTCGAGGGCGTTCCGCATGCCTGGACGCGGCTGGGCGCCGCCGACGATGCGATCAAGCAGCTGAAGGCCGCCGGGGTCGGCGAGATCGTGATGGCCGGTGCGATCCGCCGTCCCTCGGCCGCCGAGCTGCGCCCCGACTGGCGAGCGGCCAGGCTGCTGGCCAAGGTGGGGCTCAGGGCGCTCGGCGACGACAGCCTGCTGCGGGCGCTTAAGACCGAGCTCGAGGCCGAGGGGTTCACGCTGATCGGCGTCGACCGGATCCTGCAGGACCATGTCGCGACCGAAGGGATCTATGGCCGCCACGCGCCGGACGCGCAGGCGCAGGCGGACATCGAATACGGGTTCCGTGTCGTGGCCGCTCTGGGCGGGGTCGATGTCGGGCAGGCGGCCGTCATCCAGGAAGGCCGCGTGTTGGGTGTCGAGGGCGCAGAAGGAACGGACGCGCTGATCGAACGCTGCGGCCCGCTCCAACGGCCCGGACCGGGCGGCGTGCTGGTCAAGGCTGCGAAACCGGGCCAGGAGCGCCGGATCGACCTGCCGACGATCGGGCCCCGGACGGTCGAGACGGCTGCGGCGGCCGGGTTGCGCGGCATCGCCGTGGAAGCGGGCGCCAGCTTGGTCATCGATCGCGAGAAGACGGTGGCGCTCGCGGATTCGCTCGGCCTGTTCCTGACGGGACGGGCAGGGGCGGGGCCGCTCTTCTACCTGATCGCGGGCGAGCCTTCGGGCGACCTGCTCGGCGCCCGGCTGATGCGTGCGCTCCGCGAGCGGACCGATAGCCGAGCCCGGTTCGCCGGCATCGGCGGCGAGCAGATGGCGGCGGAGGGGCTGGAGAGCCTGCTGCCGATCCGCGGCCTTGCGATCATGGGCGTGCTGGAGGTGCTGCCGGCCGCACGCCGCGTCTTCCGCTGGGTCCGCCAGACGGCGGCGGATATCGAGCGGCTCAGGCCGGACGCGGTGGTGACGATCGACAGCTCCGGCTTCTGCTTCCGCGTTGCCGAGCGGCTGCGCCGCAAGCCCAGCCCGCCGCCGATCATCCACTATGTGGCCCCGATGGTCTGGGCCTGGCGGCCGTACCGTGCAAAGCACGCGGCTCGCGCTGCCGACCATCTGCTGACGCTCTTTCCGTTCGAGCCGGAGTACTTCGCGCCGCTCGGCCTGCCGGCGACCTTCGTCGGCCACCCGGTCGTGGAACTTGGCGCCGGTCAGGGTAACGGTGCCGCCTTCCGCGAGCGGCACGGTATCGCCGCCGAGGCGCCGGTGCTGGCCGTCTTGCCCGGCAGCCGGCACGCCGAAGTGAGGCGCTTGCTTCCGGTCTTCGGCCGGGCCGCGGAGCTTCTGGCCACGCAGCTTCCCGGCCTCGTCATCGTGGTGCCGACGGTTGAGACGGTGGCCGAGGAGGTGGCGGCCGCGGTCGTGCAATGGAAGCTGCGGGCGATCGTGGTCAGCGGCACCGTCGAGAAGTTCGACGCCTTCTCCGCCGCGACGGCGGCGCTCGCCGCTTCCGGGACGATCACGCTTGAGCTGGCCGCCGCCGGCCTGTCGATGGTCGTCGCCTACCGGATCTGGCCGCCGACCGCCTGGGCGCTGCGCCGGACGCTCCAGGTGAAGTCCGTGTCGCTGGTCAACATCCTGGAGGACCGCGAGGTTGTTCCCGAGCTCCTGCAGGAGGACTGCACGCCCGAGCGGCTCGCCCTTGAGGTCGGGCGCCTGATGATCGATCCGAATGCCCGGAAGGCCCAGCAGGAGGCCTTCGGCGCACTGATGCGGCGGCTCGGCGGCGGCGAGCGGCCCAGCCTGCGGGCGGCAGATGCGATCCTCAAGGTGATCGCCGACCGGCGCGGCGGCGCGACCCCGTGAACCGGCTGCCGGTGGCTGACCTTCTCGCGAACGCCGTTGCCGCCCACCGCCGAGGCGATCTTGCGGCCGCCGAGGCAGGCTACCGAGAGCTGGTGGCCGAGGACGGTCGGCATTTCCATGCACTCCTCGGCCTTGGCGTCATACGCATGCAGGGAGGACGGCGCGAGGAGGCAGCGGAATTCCTCCGGCGCGCCGTCGACGTCGACCCGAACTCGGCCGATGCGCACGCCAATCTCGCGCAGGTGCTGTTCCAACTGAACCGGACGGAGCCTGCGGGGGAGGTTGCCGCACGGGCGATTGCCCTCGATCCCGATCACGCCAACGCCCACAACGTGCTCGGCTTGGTCCACCTTGCCGAAGGGCGGGCGGCGGAGGCGAGGGTGGCCTTCACGCGGGCGGCCTCGCTGGCGCCGGGCTTCGTCGATCCGCACTGCAACCTGGCCGAGGCGGCCGGGCAGGAACAGCGCTTCGACAATGCTCTCCGGCATGCCCGGCAGGCCGTCTCCATGGCGCCGAGCCGCTTCGAGACGCAGATCGCTCTGGGCCGCGCCCTCACCCGCGCACGCCACTTCAAAGAGGCGATCGGCGTCTTCGAGGCGATGCTCCGACAATGCCCCAAATCGCCCGATGCGCTGGTCGGGCTCGGCACGGCACTCGTCCGGGCTGGGCATGTCGAGACGGCGATCGGCCTGATCGAGGAGGCGCTGCAGTCGCTGCCGCGCGAATATGATCTGATCGTGCATCTGGGCGACCTGCTGCTGGCACGAGGCGATACTGCCGCGGCGCTGGAGCGCTATCGCCAGGCGGAAGCGCTCCATCCCGATACCGCTCCGGCCCAGACCGGGTTGGCCATGGCGCTCGCGCTTCAAGGCGATCTCCGCGGTGCGTTCGCGCGTTTCGAATGGCGCCTCGGCGCCTATGGCAAGAATGCATTCCGCGTGGTGCCGGAACGGCGTTGGCAGGGCGAGGATATCGCCGGCCGGACGATCGTCCTCTACAGCGAGCAGGGTTTCGGCGACACGCTGCAATTCGTGCGCTACGCGCCGCTCGTGGCGGAGCGCGGGGCGCGTGTCGTGCTGGAAGTGCCGCCGGCGCTCAAGGATCTTTTCACCGGCATGGCCGGCGTTGCGGAGATCGTTGGGACCGACCAGCCTTTGCCGGGCTATGACGCCCAGTGCCCGATCATGAGCCTGCCCGCCGTCTTCGGCACCACTCTCAAGACAGTCCCCGCGACCGTACCCTACCTGAATGCGCCGGCGGCCCGATCAGCGGAATGGGCGCGTGCGCTGGGACCGCTCGATCGGCCGCGCATCGGGGTGGTATGGGCCGGCAATACACGCCACACCCACGACCATTATCGGTCGATCCCGCTCGAGCGCATGCTGCCGCTGTTCGAGCTTTCCGATGCTCGCTTCGTCACCTTGCAAAAGGAGAAGCGGCCGAGGGATGCGGCGTTGCTCTCCACGCGCCTGGAAGTTCTCGACCTCGGCGCCCGGCTCAACAGCTTCGCCGATACCGCGGCGGCGATCGCCCAGCTCGACCTCGTGATCGCGGTCGATACGTCGGTCGCCCATCTCGCCGGCGCGCTGGGCGTGCCCACCTGGATTCTGCTCTGCCTGTCACCCGACTGGCGCTGGATGGACGGCGGGACGGACAGCCCCTGGTACCCGACCGTGCGGCTGTTCCGGCAAAGCCGGCTCGGCGATTGGGACAGCGTTGTCGCCGACGTATGCGCGGCGCTGGCCGGTTGGCTCGAGCGCTACCCCGGAGGTCAGCTCCGTTCCGTCAGCGGCACGTAGGCCCGCCGCGGCGATCCGATATAAAGCTGGCGTGGGCGGCCGATCTTCTGGGTCGGGTCCTCGATCATCTCGTTCCACTGCGCCACCCAACCGACCGTACGCGCGACGGCGAAGAGCGCGGTGAACATCGACACCGGGAAGCCCAGCGCCTTGAGGATGATCCCCGAATAGAAGTCGACGTTCGGATAGAGCTTGCGCTCGACGAAGTAATCGTCGTGGAGCGCGATCTTCTCGAGCTCCATGGCGAGCTCCAGCCGGTCGTCGTGGATGCCCAGCTCGCCCAGCACCTCGTGGCAGGTCTGGCGCATCACGCGAGCCCGCGGATCGAAGTTCTTGTAGACGCGATGGCCGAAGCCCATCAGCCGGAACGGGTCGTCCTTGTCCTTGGCCCGCTTGATGAATTCGGGAATGCGGCTCTTGTGGCCGATCTCGCCGAGCTGCTTCAGCACGGCCTCGTTGGCGCCGCCATGCGCGGGGCCCCAGAGCGAGGCGATCCCAGCGGCGATGCAGGCAAACGGGTTGGCGCCCGACGAGCCGGCGATGCGCACGGTCGAGGTCGAGGCGTTCTGCTCGTGATCCGCATGCAGCACGAAAATGCGGTCGATCGCCTTCGCCAGGATCGGGTTGACCTGGTACTCCTCGCAGGGCACGGCGAAGCACATGTGGAGGAAATTCTCCGAGTACTTCAGGGAGTTGCGCGGATACATGAAGGGCTGGCCGAGGGAATACTTATAGGCCATGGCGGCCAGTGTCGGCATCTTGGCGATCAGGCGGTGCGAGGCGATCAGCCGTTGCCGCGGGTCATGGATGTCGGTCGAATCATGATAAAAGGCCGACAAGGCACCGACGACGCCGCACATCACCGCCATCGGATGAGCGTCGCGCCGGAACCCCCTGAAGAACGCGCTGATCTGCTCGTGCACCATGGTGTGCATGGTGATGTCGTGCTCGAACTTCGTCTTCTGTGCCGGAGACGGCAGTTCGCCATTCAACAGGAGGTAGCAGACCTCCGGGAAGTCGCTGTGGTCGGCGAGCTCCTCGATCGGATAGCCACGATAGAGCAGCACGCCTTCGTCGCCGTCGATATAGGTGATCGAGGATTCACAGGACCC
The DNA here is from genome assembly GCA_035308865.1 of Allostellaceae bacterium. GTDB lineage: Bacteria > Pseudomonadota > Alphaproteobacteria > ATCC43930 > CGMCC-115725 > DATGFU01. The sequence continues at coordinate 5,730 of DATGFU010000289.1, forward strand.
GGTCGAGGTGAAGCCCGGATCGAAGGTGAAGTACCCGGTGTCCGTGTAGAGCTTGCGGACGTCGATGACCTTTGGGCCGATCGTGCCGCTCAACAACGGCAGCTGCACTCGGCGGCCATTGGACTCCTCGACCAGGGTCACGGTTTCTGTCGGTTTCTCGGCCATGACATCAACCTTTCGATCGAGGGACCGGCGCCAGCCACGCGGCACCTGCACAATATGCTGCTCTGCACCACGGAGTAAATGTTTCTCGTTCGCACCGCCCTCTAAGCTGCTTCGAAGCCGGCGAAATCCTTGAGCCGGCCCAGTGTCTCGCCGCGGCCAAGCGCGACCATCACCTCGAAGATGCCGGGCGAGACGGTGGCGCCGGTCAGCGCCGCGCGCACGGGTTGCGCAATCTGGCCGAATTTGAGGCTCCTGCTCTCGGCAAATTGCCGCAGCGCGGGCTCCAGCGCCGTCGCCTCCCAGTCCGTTGCGCCGCCGAGGAGACCCTCCAACGCAGCGACCCAGGCGCGCGCCTCCGGAGTCGCTATCGCCGCCGCCTTCGGGTCGAGCGGCAACGGCCGCACTGCAACATAAAATCGCGCGTTGTCAGCGAGTTCGACGAGCGTCTTGGCACGCGGCTTCAAGCCCGGCATGCCGGCGAGCAGGCGCGTCCGAAGCGTCGCGTCGTCGGCGACGCCGAGGCGTGGCGCGATCAGCTCGACCAGCCGGGCATCGTCGCTCTCGCGGATGTAGTGGCCGTTCAGGCTGTCGAGCTTGGCGAAATCGAAGCGGGCGGCGGACCGGCCGATCCCCGGGAGGTCGAACCATTCGATCGCCTGCTCGGTCGAAATGATCTCGTCGTCGCCATGCGCCCAGCCGAGCCGCAGGAGATAGTTCCGCAACGCCTCCGGCAGATACCCCATGTCGCGATAGGCCTCGACGCCGAGCGCGCCATGGCGCTTCGACAACTTGGCGCCGTCGGGCCCGTGGATCAGCGGGATATGGCTGAAATGCGGCTCGGCCCAATCGAGCGCCCGGTAGATCTGCGCCTGCCGGAAGGCGTTCGTCAGATGGTCGTCGCCGCGGATGACATGGGTGATTCCCATGTCGTGATCGTCGACGACGACCGAGAGCATGTAGGTGGGCGTGCCGTCGGCGCGCAGCAGGATGAGATCGTCGAGCTGCGCATTGGCGACGCGGACGGTCCCCTGCACGCCGTCCTCGATGACCGTGTCGCCGCTTGTCGGAGCTCTGAGCCTGATTGCCGGCGCCACGCCCTCCGGTGCCGTCTTGGGATCGCGGTCGCGCCAGGTGCCGTCGTAGCGGACCGACAGGCCCGCTTCCTTCTGGCGCTCGCGCATTGCCTCGAGCTCGGCGGGCGTCGTGTAGCAGCGATAGGCGCGGCCCTGGTCGAGCAACTGGCGGACGACCTCGGCATGGCGCGGCTGCCGCTCGGATTGCATCACCGCGTCGCCGTCCCATTCGAGGCCGAGCCAAGTGAGCCCATCGAAGATCGCGTCGATCGATTCCCTCGTCGAGCGCAGCCGGTCGGTGTCCTCGATCCGCAGGCGGAAACTGCCCCGGTGATGGCGGGCGAAGAGCCAGTTGAACAGCGCCGTGCGGGCACCGCCGATATGGAGGAAGCCGGTGGGCGAGGGGGCGAAACGGGCGACGACGCTCATGAGACCTGCGGATGCGAGACCGTGGGACGGGACGATATCACCCGGCCGGCTCCTCCTCACGCGCGCATGTTCGCCATCGGGGCTGCGTCCCGCGACCCGTGCCGATGGGCGAGCGGGTCGACTGACACAGAAGTTTTCGTTGAGGGCACGCGGTCGCCATGCGATGACTCGCAGTGGCCGGACGACGGCCGGAATTCGGAGGAAAATGTGAATATTCTCAGGTCTTTGGCGGCAGTGCTGCTGCTCGCTGCCGCGGCTTCGTCTGCCTCCGCGGCGGACAAGAATTACACGCGCGGCTCGGTCTGGCTGGTCAGCATGATCCAGGTGGAACCGGGCAAGGGCGACGACTACATCGACTCGCTCAAGCAGGAATACACCACGGTCTACGAAGAGGCGATCAAGCAGAAGGTGATCCTCTCCTACAAGATCCTGGAAGGGGACGCGGCAAATCCGAACGACTGGGACGTGATGATCGAGACCGAGGTCGCGAATTTCGCGGCGATCGACGGCCTCGAGGCGAAGTTCGACGCCATCGCCGAGAAGATCTTGGGCTCGCAGGCGAAGGCCGACGAGACCGACAAGCAGGCAATGGCCGCCCGCGCCGCCATCCGCAAGATCTTCGGCGAGAAGGTCATGCAGGAGATCCACTACACGAAGTAGTCACTGCAAGCCCCTGTCCCCGCTGCGACGGGGACAGGGACAAGCGAAACCGGACCGGTCCGCAACTCGGGGCGCAGTGGCATGAGCCTGGCCGCAACCCTGTCCGCCGAGCGGGATCGCTGGGTTCTCTGGGCGCCTGTCGGGCTGGCGGCCGGGATCGGCCTCTATTTCTCTCTGCATGACGAGCCTCGGCCGTTTCTGGGCGTGGCCGTAGCCGCGCTTGCCGGCGGCCTGACGGTCCTGGCGCTCCGAAGCAAGCAGGGGGCAGCCGGCGGTGTCGTTGCGGCGGCGCTGCCGATCGCGATCGTCGCCTTGGGCTTCGCGCTCGCCCAGCTCGAGACTTGGCGGGTGGCGACGCCGATGCTCGATCGCACGCTGACGGCGGTGCGGGTCGAGGGGAGAGTCGTGGACGTCGAACTGCTCGGCACCGGCTCGCGCGTCACGCTGGCACCTGATCGGATCGAGCGTACGAACCTGCTGCCGCGTTCCGTCCGCATCAAGCTCCGCCCATCGTTCCAGCCGCCGCAGATCGGCGAGCGGATGAGCGTGCTGGCGACGCTGATGCCGCCGCCCGGCCCTGCCGTTCCGGGCGGTTTCGACTTCCAGCGTCAGGCCTATTTCCGTGGCCTCGGCGCGGTCGGTTACGCGCTCGGACGGCCTGTGGTGACGCCGGGCGAGCCGGCAGGGGCAGGCGGCTGGCTGCGCGAGTTGCGGGCCGGCATGACCGCGCGCATCCGGGCCGCGCTTTCACCCCAGACCGGCGGGATCGCCGCCGCGCTCATCACCGGCGAGCGCGGTTCGGTGCCGCCGGGCGTGAACGACGACTACCGGAACTCCGGCCTGGCGCACCTGCTCGTCATCGCCGGCCTGCACATGACGCTGGTCACGGGCTTCGTGTTTTTCGCGACGCGTGCCCTGCTAGCGTTGAGCCCGTTCGTCGCGCTCCGCTATCCGATCAAGAAATGGGCTGCCTTGGCGGCGCTGGTGGTCGCCGGCCTCTATCTCCTGATCTCCGGCGCTGCGGTGCCGACGCAGCGCGCTTTCGTCATGGTGGCGCTGGGACTGCTCGCGTTGCTCGTCGACCGGCTGAACCTCTCGATGCGTGCCGTCGCCTGGGCGGCGGGAATCGTCCTGGCGATCGACCCGGCGGCGGTCACCGGCGTCAGCTTCCAGATGTCCTTTGCGGCCGTCGTCGGGCTCATCGCCTTCTACGAGACCTTCGGGCCGCGTCTTGCCGCCGCGCGCAGCGGCGCCGGACCCTTCGGGCGTGCCGGCCTCCATCTAGCGGCCATCGCGCTCACGACCATTGTGGCGACGGTCGGGACCGCCGCCTTCTCGATCTATCACTTCAACCGCTTCGCCGTGTTCTCCGTGCTGGCGAACGTGCTGGCCGTGCCGATCGCCGGGTTCTGGGTGATGCCCTGGGCCTTCGCCAGCTGTCTGCTGATGCCGTTCGGGCTGGAACGGATCGGATTGGTGCCGATGGGCTGGGGCATCTCGGCGATCGAGGCCGTCGCCCATTGGACCGCGACGCTGCCGCTGTCGGTTGTCGACCTGCCGGCGATGCCGGATTGGGGGCTGATCGCGATCGCCGCGGGCGGATTGTGGCTCGCGATCTGGCAAACGCGCTGGCGGCGCTGGGGGCTGCTGCCGATGGCGCTCGGCGTTGCCAGCCTGTGGACGGCATCGCCGCCCGACCTGCTCGCGGCCGAAGACGGCAGGCTGATCGCGATCCGCGCCGGCTCGGGCTATCTCCTGTCCTCGGAGAAGGACGACAAGGTCGAGGCGGAGGCGTGGCTGCGCAGCGCGGGTGGTCTCGCCCACGGCGACTGGCCCGCGCCTGGCGAGGCGGCTGGCGCTGTTCGCTGCGATTCCATCGGCTGCATCTGGCGCACGCAGGCCGGCGAGGTGGCGCTGGTCCGACAGGTCGCGGCGGCCGATGAAGACTGCCGGCGTGCCGCGGTGGTCGTCGCGATGGTGCCGGTGCGCCGTGCCTGTCGCGCTGCGGCGACCGTCGTGGACCATACCGATTTGCGGCGCGGCGGCACCGCCGCGATCTGGCTCGGCCCGCCGATCCTGGTCCGCACCGCCAATGCGGAGCGCGGGCGGCGGCCTTGGGTGATCGTGCCGGCGGAGCCGGTCAGTAGCGGCGAAGCAACCCGACCAGCCGACCCTGCACCTTGACCCGGTCGGGGCCGAAGATGCGCGTCTCGTAAGCCTTGTTGGCCGGCTCCAGCGCGATCGAGGCGCCCTTGCGCCGCAACCGCTTCAGTGTGACCTCGGTGTCGTCGACCAGCGCCACGACAATCGTGCCGTTCTCGGCATGGTCGGTCGCCCGCACGATCACGGTATCGCCGTCATAGACCCCGGCATCGACCATCGAATCGCCGGCGACTTCGAGCGCATAGTGATCGGCTCCGGGCATCAGCATCGAGGCCGGGATGTCGACGGTCTCCGTATGGTCGCGCAGCGCCTCGATCGGCGTGCCGGCGGCGATCCGCCCGTAGAGCGGCAGCTGCACCGCCTCCGCCTCGGACGACACCGCGGTTCCCGGCAGCGCCGTCTTGAAATCGCCCTGGATCACAGTGGGCGAGAAGCGCGCCCGCGCCGCTTCCGGCACCACCCCATCGGGCAGCTTCACGACTTCCAGCGCCCGCGCGCGGTGCGGCAGGCGCTTCAGGAATCCGCGTTCCTCAAGTGCCGTGATCAGCCGATGGATCCCCGACTTGGATTTCAGCTTGAGCGCCGCCTTCATCTCCTCGAACGAAGGCGATACACCGTCACGCCCTAGACGCTCGAAAATGAAGATCAGGAGTTCGTGCTGTTTCTTCGTCAACATTGATCGCTCTCCGCCCCGCTGCACTGGTCGGAACAAAACTGAAACATCCGCAAGTGTTCTAGTTTAGTTCGTGCCGCGACGTCAAGTCAGATCGGCAACGCGCCCGTCGCAAATCGGATCACGGAGACGGGATCGCCGGCCGCAGCGGCCGGCGCGTGCGGCGGCCGGACAATCAGACCGTCCGCGCCGGCCAAGGTCGACATCATCGAGGAATCCTGGATCGACGCCGCGGATGCCACAAGCCGGCCGGCCGAATCGCTCTCGACGACCGCCCTGAGATAATCCTGCCGGCGGTCGTTGGCAGGGAGGGGGAGGCCGGCGACGGCCGGCTCGGCCAACGGCCCCGCTCCCGGCATCCCCTGCATGATCTCGAGGGCGGGCACCAGGAAGATCAGGCTGCAGACGATGACGGAAACCGGGTTGCCGGGCAGGCCCAGCACCGGCACCTGGCCGAGTCGGCCGAACATCAGCGGCTTGCCCGGCCGCATGGCGATTTGCCAGAAATCGACCGCGAGCCCGCCGTCGCCGAGCGCCTTCCGCACCAGATCATGGTCGCCGACCGAGGCGCCGCCTGACGTGACCAGCAAATCCGTGCCCGCCGCGCCCTCGGCCAGCGCCAGCAGCGCCCGCTCGTCGTCGGGTGCCACGCCGAGCTGGATCGGGATACCGCCGGCCGCTGCAACGATCGCGGCGAGCGCAGTCCCATTGGAGCTGACGATCTGGTCGGGGCCGATCGGTTCGCCAGGCAGTGCCACCTCGTCGCCGGTCGGCAGAATTGCGACTCGCGGCCGGCGGCGGACATTCAACCACGGCCGGTTCATCGCCGCGGCGAGACCCAGCTGACGCGCGCCAAGCCTTGTGCCGGCACGGAGGACGGTCTCGCCGGCGACGAAATCGAGGCCCTCCCGGCGGACGTGGCGGCCTTCCGTGGCGGCAATGCGCATTTCGACCATGTCGCCGTCGGCCGCGGTGTCCTCCTGGATGACGATCGTGTCGGTGCCGGCGGGCAGCGGGGCGCCCGTGAAGATGCGGACCGCCTCGCCCGGCCCCACGGTGCCATGGTGGCGCGCCCCCGCGGGGGCGTAGCCAACAAGCTTCAGCCGCGCTCCCGCCACCGCGACGTCGGCCCCGCGCACAGCATATCCATCCATTGCCGAGACGGCGAAGGGCGGCTGTGTACGGCGTGACACGAGATCCTCGGCGAGGACCCGGCCGTGCGCCTCGGCGAGCGAGACGAGCTCCGGCGCCAAAGGCCGGAACGCGGCGCGGACGCGGGCCTGGGCCTCGGCGACGGGGATCATGCTGCGTTCCACTCGCCCGAGCGGCCGCCCGACTTGCGGACGAGCCGAACCTCGCCGATGATCATGCTGCGGTCGACCGATTTGCACATGTCGTAGATGGTGAGCGCCGCCACGGCGACTGCGGTCAGTGCCTCCATCTCGACGCCCGTGCGGCCCGTGAGGCGGCACTTTGCCTCGATCTCGACCGCCGGCGGAGCGTCGGCGAGGGTGATATCGATCTCCACGGAGCCCAGCGGCACCGGATGGCAGAGCGGCACCAGGTCGGGCGTCCGCTTGGCGCCCATGATGCCGGCGATCCGCGCCACTGAGAGCACGTCGCCCTTCTTCACCCCGCCGCTGCGGATCAGCGCCAGCGTCTCCGGCCGCATCGTCACCGTGCCGCGCGCGACCGCGACGCGGTCGGTCTCCGCCTTGTCGGTCAAATCAACCATCACGGCGCGGCCTTGCGCGTCGAAATGGGAGAAATCGCTCACGGTACGGCTCCCAGAAGCATGCGCGTCGCCGCTTCGACGTCGGCATGACGGAGGAGGGATTCGCCGACGAGGAAACGGCGAACGCCGACTGTCGCCAGGCGATCGAGATCGGCGCGTGTGCGAAGCCCGCTTTCGCCGATGATCGCCCGGTCCGCCGGCACGTGCGGCGCCAGATCGACCGATGTCTGAAGATCGGTCTTCAACGTCTTGAGATTTCGATTGTTGATGCCGATCATCTGCGACCTCAGCCGGAGCGCCCGGTCGAGTTCCTCCCGGTCATGCACCTCGACCAGGACATCGAGCCCGATCTCGGTCGCGACGGATTCGAGCTCCGCGGCCTGCCCATCCGACAGGCAGGCCATGATCAGAAGAATACAGTCGGCGCCCATCGCGCGCGCCTCGACCACCTGCCAGGGATCGACCATGAAGTCCTTGCGCAGTATCGGCAATCCGGCCGCGTCCCGCGCCGCCCGGAGATGCTCCGGCTCGCCCTGGAAATAGGGCAGATCGGTCAGCACCGAGAGGCATGCTGCGCCGGCCGCGGCGTAGGCTTCGGCGATGGCCGGCGGATCGAAATCCGGCCGGATGAGCCCACCGCTCGGCGAGGCGCGCTTGATCTCCGCGATCAGGCCGAACCCGGTCGCGGCAGCGCGATCGAGGGCGGAAGCAAAGCCGCGCGGCGGCGGGGCTGCGGCCGCCGCCTGCTCGAGAACACGGAGCGGGCTCTCGCGCTTCCAGTGCTCCAGGTCCGCGCGCTTGCGGGCGACGATCTCGGCCAGGATGTCGGTCATGCGGGCACCGGCCGGAAGCTCGCGAGGCGATCGAGTACGCGCGCGGCGGTGCCGGAATCGATCGCCTCGCCGCCAAGCGCCGCGCCTTCGCGCAGGGTGGCGACCTTGCCGCCGACGATCAGAGCCGCCGCGGCATTCAGCAGAACGACATCGCGTAACGGGCCGCGTTTGCCGGCGAGGACCTCGCGCATCGCCGCGGCGTTCTCCTCCGGAGAGCCGCCGGCGAGGTCGGCGCGTGAAGCCGTCGGCAGCCCGGCATCGTCCGGGTGCACGGTGAACCGCGTCAGCTGGCCGTCGGCGACGGCGGCCACCTCGCTGGTCCCCGTGGTGGTCAGCTCGTCCATGCCGTCGCCATGGACCACCCAGCAGTTGGTGCTCCCGAGCCGGCGCAGCACCTCGGCCAGCGGCTCGACCCATTTGGCGTCGTAGACACCCATCACCTGGCGCCGGACGCCGGCCGGGTTGCAGAGGGGGCCGAGCAGGTTGAAGACCGTGCGCGTGCCCAGCTCCACGCGGGTCGGTGCCACAGCGCGCGTCGCGGCGTGATGGCGGGGCGCCATCAGGAAGCCGATGCCGATCTCGGCGATCGCCTGCTCGATCGCCGCAAACGGCGCCTCGATATCGACGCCGAGCGCCGCCAGCACGTCGGCCGAGCCGGAGCGCGACGAAAGGTTGCGGTTGCCGTGCTTGGCCACCGGCACGCCGCAGGCGGCGGTGACGAAGGCGGCGGCGGTCGAGATGTTGAAGCTGCCGCTGCCGTCGCCGCCGGTGCCGCAGGTGTCGACGGCACCGACCGGGGCGGTGATCGTCTGCGCGCGGGCGCGCATCGACCGTGCCGCGCCGACGATCTCGTCCACCGTCTCGCCCCGCACCCGGAGCGCCATCAGGAAGCCGCCCATCTGCGAGGGTGCGACCTCGCCCTCGATCATCAGGTCGAAGGCGGCTTCTGCCTCGCTTTCGCTGAGCGTCCTCCCGTTGGCGAGCGTATCGAGCCACGTCTTGAAGCTGGTCACGCCGATCCGCCGGTGGCGATGTCGAGGAAGTTCTTCAGCAGCGCCTTGCCGGACTCCGAGGCGATGCTCTCGGGATGGAACTGCACGCCGTGAAGCGGCAGCTCGTGGTGCTGCACGCCCATGATCAGCCCGTCCTCGGTCCAGGCCGTGACGGAGAGCGCATTCGGCAGGCTGGCGCGGTCGACGATGAGCGAGTGGTAGCGGGTGGCATTGAACGGGTTCGGCAGATCGCGGAAGACGCCTTCGCCGCCGTGATGGATGGCGCTCACCTTCCCATGCATGGGGTAGGGCGCGCGGATGACCTTGCCGCCGAAGGCCTCGCCGATCGCCTGAGCGCCGAGGCAGACGCCGAGCAGGGGCAGCGCGCCGGCAGCGCGGACGATCGGCACCGTAATGCCGGATTCCGCCGGTACGCCCGGGCCCGGCGAGATGATGATCCCCTGCGGCGCGAGCGCCAGCGCCGCGTCGACCGTTAGCGCGTCGTTGCGCTTGACGACGATCTCCGCCCCCAGCTCCGACAGGTAGTGCCAGAGGTTGTAGGTGAAGCTGTCGTAGTTATCGATGAGCAGGAACATCTTGCGGCGCGAACGGTGGCGAACCGGGCGATCCTATAGCAAGACCGCGCCGTGCCACGTCAGCGAATTTGCACGCCACCGGCGCTCCGATGCTGCACCGCGAGCGTCGACGCGCTACAAGTAGTGGGTTGGTGACGGTCGGAAACGAGATGCAGTCGAAGCGGCGAAAGAAGAGCGGGCAGGTCCGGCGCGTCGTGTCGATGCTGGCGCTGGCCGCCGGGTTGGGACTCCTTGCAACGGCGCTCTACCGACCGGAGGCGCCGGCACCGATCGTCGCCGTGGTGCCGCCGCGCGAGACCGCCGTGCCGCCGCGCAGCGCCGCTCCGCCGGCCGAGGCGCCGCAGCCGGCCGCCGTGGTGCCGCTGCGTCCTACACCACCGCCGCCGGCGCTTCCGGCCTGGCGCCGCAACGCCGTCGAGGTAGGACCGGACGACGGCAAACCGATGATCGCCATCGTGCTCGACGACATGGGAGTCGACCGTGCCCGCTCGGCGACCGCGATGGCTCTGCCGGGACCGCTGACCCTGTCATTCCTGGCCTATGCCAAGGAGCTGCCGGCACAAACAACAGCTGCGAAGGCGCAAGGCCACGAGCTGCTGCTCCACGTGCCGATGGAGCCGCTGTCGGCGAGCGTCGATCCCGGGCCCAACGCGCTCACCGTCTCGCTCGACGACGCCGAGATCCGCCGCCGGCTGGAATGGGATCTGGACCGGCTCGACGGCATCGTCGGCGCCAACAACCACATGGGCAGCCGCTTCACGCAATGGCGGCACGGCGTGGAGATCGTCGAGACGGTGCTGCGCGAGCGCGGCCTCTTCGTCCTCGACAGCCGCACCACGGCACAGACGGTCGTGATCGAGGTGGCGAAGTCGATCGGGCTGCCGCATGTGAAGCGCGATGTCTTCCTCGATGACGACATGGCGGCGCCGGCCGTCGGAAAGGAGCTTCAGCGTACCGAGGAGATCGCCCGCCGGAACGGCTTCGCCGTCGCGATCGGCCATCCGCATGACGGCACGGTGGCGGAGCTTCGCACCTGGCTGCCGACGCTCGCCAGCAAGGGCTTCCGGCTGGTGCCGCTGAGCGCCATCGTCATGCGCAGCGAAGGCGCCTCGGCGGAAGAAACCGCGGACTGAGCGGGACCGGTGAGCGGCGGTCAGGCCCGGATATCGATCGGCGTGCCGTCGTCGACGCGGTCCCAGATCTCCGCGATCGCACGGTCGCTGACGGCGATGCAGCCGCGCGTCCAATCCTTGTCGAAACGCCGCGGGTCGAGGCGCTCGAACCCGGCGGGCAGGCCGTGGACGCAGATATCGCCGCCGGGATCGACGCCGTCCTCCTTGGCGCGCGCGACGTCGTCGTCATTCGGGTAGGAGACGTGGAGCGCCAGGTAGTAGGGACTTTCGGCGTTGCGCCCGTCGATCAGGTAGCTGCCTTCCGGCGTGCGTTCATCGCCGAGGCGGCGCTTGGGCCCGACCGGCGAGCCGCCGAGCGCGATCGGATAGGAGCGGAGCAGGCCGGCACCGCGGTAAAGCAGCAGCTGCCGCTGCGCCTTGAGCACCACGATCCTGTCCGCCCTGACCGTTTCTCCCCGGGCGGCGAGCGGCCCGGCCAGCACGAGTCCCATCGTTCCGCGCAACACGGCGCGGCGTCCCATCGTCCCGACCATGCGGCCATTCCCCTCGGGCCAACCCCTTGCCGAGGGGCATCATAACGGGTCAGGGTGCAGGTGGAGAAGCGGCAAGCTCGGGTGTCGACGCGACCACCGGCAGTCCGCTGCGGTTCTGGACGACGGCGTCCACGGCGGTCCAGTCGATGCGGTCGACATCGTGACCGGCGAACTTGGTGACGCGCTTCTTGAGATCCTTTGGCACGCTGGGCGTCACCGGCTGGTTCACGTCGAGCTGGTCGGCCTGCTCCTTGGTCGGATAGGCGGCGACATAGAATTGGCCATCGAGCCAGGCGCCGGCGATCTCCTCCTCGATCACGCGCACCGGCGTGCCGATCGGGACCTCCTTGTAGAGGCGCTCCATGTCCTCGGGGTAGAGATGAATGCAGCCGTGGCTGACGTTCCGGCCGACGCCGTCGGGCTTGTTCGTGCCGTGGATGAGATAGCCGGGCCAGCCGAGGATGAAGGCGTAGTCGCCGAGCGGATTGTCGGGCCCGGCCGGCACCACCGCCGGCAGGTCCGGCTCCTCCTTGCGGATCGAGGGCGGCGGGCGCCATACGGGATGGGCGATCTTCTGGAGAACCTTGGTCGTGCCAAGCGGTGTCGCGCGGCCTTGGACGCCGACCCCGATCGGATAGGTTTCGACCACGCTGCTGCCGGCCGGGAAATAGTAAAGGCGCTGTTGCACGAGATTGATGACGATGCCCTTTCGGGGCACGTCGGGCAGCAGATAGAAGGTCGGGACCTCGATCTTGTGGCCGACGCCCGGCAGCCAGGGATCGATACCGCGATTGGCCGTGATCAGTTGCGTGTAGCCGAGATCGTATCGCCGCGCGACATCGAGCAGCGTTTCATCCGGCTGGGTCGTGTAGACGGCGTCGGTGCCGATCGACTTCTGATCCGGCTCCAGCGTGTAGCTGGGCGGTGGCGTCGGCGGCTCCTCGACAACCGCCGGCGCCGGCGGCGGCGCCTTTTCGACGCAGCCACCGGTCATCGCCGTGATCGTAATGACGGTGAATAAGGACTGTCGGACCGTCGCCCGATCGGGCAAGAGGCATCTCCCTGCGAAGGGCGAGACCGTCCCGCCCGCCGTTGCCGGCGAGGGTTAACCTACTTCCGCAAGCTCTTCTGATACATCATGTCAGCCTTCTGGCTTGCCGCCTGCGCGGTGCTCTCGGCCTGGTTGGCGGTCTGCTGTGCCGCCTGGGCAGCCGACAGCGCCTGCTGGGCGGTCGACATGGCCTGATCGGCTTCGGTCTTGGCGGCGTCGGCGGTCTGCTGGGCCTTGTTGACGGCGTCCTGACTGGCGCAGGCACCGAGCAGCAGCGGCGCGGCGGCAACCGCCCAGATCGCAATTTTTCCGAATTGGAACCCCATCGCTACCTCCTTGATCTGCCCGCACCAAACGATACCCCAATGCGAGCGTGGCGGGTAGGAACAATATTGCGTCAAACTTGTCCGGGAGCACGCGGAACGGGAATGCACGCCATATTCAGCAAATTCGCGCATTAGGATGAT
>DATGFU010000290.1:0-9425 GCA_035308865.1 Allostellaceae bacterium
TTCCGTCCGGAACGAAATGTTCGTGCCGGCCAGCCATTCATGCGCGGCGGCGGCCCTGGTCTCGCCCCCCCAGTCGACGACCGAGACGTTGCCGAGCAGGGCATCGTGCAGCCAGGGTGGGCGCGGCGTCTCCCAGAGCGGATCTACCCGTCCACCGACCACCATCGCCGAGGCGCCGAACTGCTCGAAGGCGGTCAGCACCTCGGCAAGCCAGTCCGGGGCGGCGATCGCATCGTCGTCCATGAAGGCAACGAAGGGCGTGTCGCATATCCGGGCCGACAGGTTCCGTGCGTTCGAAAGCCCCGGCGTCGCTTCGGTGACATAGGATAGATTGGGAAGTGTCTCGAACCGGTGTCCGAACGCCTCAGCCTTCCGCCTGTCCGGCGAGTTGTCGACGACGAGGATCCGGTAGCGGTCGCGAGACAACGACTGGCCGGCAACGCTCTCGATCGCCTTCGGCAGCACGTCGTATCGGTCATACGTGCAGATCGAGACGGTGATCCGGGCATTTGCGGCTGTCATGCAGAACCGCGCTGCGCAGAGGAGCTGCGGGCGCGACGCCCGGGGCGCTTTCCCTCATCCGGCGCCGCCGCACGTGCCGCCGAGGGCCGCTCGACGGTCAGCGAGCGAAACGACATCCCCAGCCGGCGGGGCACGTCTTCGGTCGACAGGGATACCGCCGGACAGACGACGGTCAGCACGGCATTCCGCCCGCCGACTCGCGACGGAACCGGCCCGCTCAGCTCATTGCCGGCCCCGGCCGATCCCACCTCGATCGCCACCGGCAGCCCGTCGACAAAGGCGAGAATCGCGTCGGCCGGAGCCGGCGTGGCGAGGCCGTCGAAACGGAGGCGGAAGATCGCGGGAAGTGAGCGATCGATGGAAAACTCCAGCGAGAAGTGGCGTGCCGGCCCGGTCCAGCGGAACGGCGCCCCGGCCGTGTCGAGTTCGACTTCGTGGAATCCGTCGCTGGCGGCGAGTGGAAATCCTGCATCGATATGAACGGCCTCGGGGAGATCCATCGGGCCTTGCGAGGGCAGAAGGCGGTCCGCAGCCGCCTGGACAACCTCCACCGCCGCCAGGCGCGCCGCCAGAAGGCGATGCTCCTCTTGGAGCCGCACGATCTCGGCCGCAATCGACGCGAGCAGCGTGTCGGGTGTGGTGCGGTCGAACCGGGCCAGCACAGACTCAGGATCGCTCGGAGCCCCCAACGCGCCCCCTACCGCCCGGCGCCGTCGGACGTGCCGCCTTCCAGCTCCAGCCGGCGGAAGGACAGGCCGAGCGAGCGCCGGTCCTGCGACCGACCGGTCGCTGCCGGGCTGGCGACGGCCGGGCAGAGAAATGTCAAGATCGAGCGGCCCGGTTCCCGCCTGGCACGTAGCGTCCCTTGGGCGATAATGTTGCCGCCCGCCTCGGTCGTCTCGACCGCCACCTCCTCGCCATCGACGAAGCAGCCGAGCACGGGTTCCGCGACATCCGCATAAATGCTGGCGAAATGGAGACGAAACCGGGCAGGGCGGTCGCGCGCGATCAGCACGTCGAACGAGAACTCCCGGGTCGGCCCCGTCCAGCGGTAGGGCAGCCCCAGCGCATCGATCTGCACGCCGTGGAATCCGCTTGCCGCCGGCAGGTCGTGCGTCGCATCGATCACCAGCGTGCTCGGCAGGTCGCGCGGCAGTTCCGCAACGAGATCGCGGCCAGCGACCGCGTCGACGAAGGCCTCGTGCGCCGGCGCCAGCATACCGAGCGCGTCGAGCCGCTGGCCGAGCCTGCCCACGTCCCGGGAGAGCTGTGAGAACTCCCAAGCGAGCGACTGCAATATCGTCGCGTTCGACGTGCGGTCCATCCGCTCGACGAGCTTCGCTACCGCGTCCTGGTCGATCGTGCCGTGCATGCGGCTCCTCTCAGCCGCGATGCGACGGCGGCTGGAAGGCGAGCTTGGCGCCCACGATCAGCAGCGTGACCGCCAGGATCGGGCGCAGCACCGCCTCCGGCACGCGGGACGAGAGATGGGCGCCGATGAAGATGCCTGGCAGCGACCCGATGACGAGTGCGAACAGCATGGTCCAGTCGACCGTTCCCATCATCCAGTGGCCCAACCCGGCGATCAGCGTCAGGGGCACCGCGTGGGCAATATCCGATCCGACGATCGTCTTAATCGGGATCCCGGGGTAGAGAAAGATCAGGGCCGTGATGCCGAGCGCGCCGGCGCCCACCGATGAGATCGAGACCAGCACGCCGAGTACCGCCCCGGTGGCGACCGTCAGCATCGTGATCTGGCGTGGGCTGAGCCGGTTGGCACGGCCGATTGCGGCCTGCATGATCTGTCGGCGGAAGATCAGCGAGACGGCGGTCAGCAGCAGCGCCACGCCCAGCACCATGGACACGATCGTCGACGAGTTCGCGGTGTAGCCCAACTGGCTGGCGGTGAGGAGCGTGATCGCCGTCGCCGGCACGCTGCCGCTCGCAAGCCGGCCGACCAGGCGCCAGTCGATCGTCCGGTTGGAGTTATGGACCAGCGAGCCGCCGACCTTGGTGATGCAGGCATAGAGCAGGTCGGTGCCGACGGCGGTCGCCGGATGAGTCCCGAACAGCAGGACCAGAAGCGGCGTCATCAGGGAGCCGCCGCCGACCCCGGTGAGCCCTACAAGCATGCCGACCGCAAACCCGGACACGGTAAAGAGCGGGTTGATTGCGGTCAGAAAGCTCATCGGCGGGTCCGCGGCTGGGAATCCAAATCCGTGCCGAGGCCGGCAAGGCCGCAGAGGATGTACAGTCCTGCAGCACGGCGTCAACCTTTCGAGCAATGCGCCGATCGCGCTGAGCAAAAAGAGAGGGGCTCGCTGAAGCCTCCGTTGGGAGCCTCAGTCCGCGATCGTCGTGCATCCCCGGGTAGCGGCAACCCTTAACCCGGGATGCCGATTCGGCAGCCCCTGATTTTGGTGCCGCCGGACAGCGCCGCACGGGTTCCTTGAAGGGAGGCACGGCGGTATCACTGGCCGCGTTGCGGCCATCTCCGGAGTCACGGGCATTGGTTGATCGGGGTGGGGTGGATCAAGCGGTCTGGGCCGAGCACGATCCGGCGGCGCGCTTCCGCGACACACGATGGGCCGAGGCCGATGTCACCCGGCTCCGCGCTGAGCTTGATCGGATCGATCCGGGCTCGATCCATGCCCAGGCTCACGCGGCCCTGATCTCGGCGGTCAGCGGCGACCGGTCTCGGGCCGGGACACAGATTGCACGGCTGCTGGAGGTGCCGGCCTGCCGCTCGGCACAGCTTGCCTATTGGGACCGGCACGCGATCGGAAATGCAGTGTTCCACGCGCTCGATCTCGATCTCCTTGGGCGGCTGCTCGGCGCTTGGTCCGAGGCGGATGCCACTGTTTGGGTCGGGCTGCGGCCGGCGAGCGCCATCCCGGTAGACCCGTGGATTGCCTCGTGGGAGCTGGATGGACGGGGAGCATCCTCGTTCCTGTTCCACCCAGCCATCCTGTCGTCGGCGAGGCTACGGCACTGCATACCGCGCTTCGTCGATGCAGTTCCTCTCTTCACCGAGATCGTCCGGAGAAACCCGAGCGTCCGCGGCCGCGTCGCGGTCACTCTCGCCGACGTCGCCACATTCCCGGGCCTCGGCTTCTCGGCCAACGATCCGGCGGTCTGCCTCTTGCCGGACCATGAGTTCGTCCGCAGCCGTGGCTATGAAACCTTCAAGTTCGAAAGCTCGTCTGCGCAGCCGCCGTGGCGGGACCGGATGCGGGCGGCGCTGTGGCGGGGCAGCGCCTATGGTCCGCTTGCCGCGGGCTTTCGCGCGCTCCAACGCGTCCGGCTATGCGAGGCGGCGCTGGGGTCGGAGCTGCTGGATGCGGGCCTGACCAGCGGCGGCGACTTCCCGCCGGACGACCAAGCGGCGATGCAATCCGCCGGCCTCTTTCGCGCGCCGGTGCCCGCAGTCCAGCAATCGCAGTGGAAGTATCTGATCGATGTCGACGGATATTCGAATTCCTGGGCCGGTCTGTTCCAGAAGCTCTACTCCGCGAGCACCGTCATCAAGATCGCCTCTCCTGCCGGATACCGGCAGTGGTATTACGAGCGTCTGCGGCCGTGGGAGAACTACGTGCCGGTCGAGGCGGATTTGTCGGACATGGTGGACAAGGTAAACTGGCTCCGCGCGCATGACGACGAAGCGCAGCGGATCGGAAAGCGGGGCCGCAACCTGGCTCTCAGCATGACTTTCGAGACCGAGCTGCGATATGCCGAGGCGGCGGTGATCGACCGCTTCACCCGAGATGCCGGCGGGCCCCGGCGGAGCTAAACTCACCGCGGTTCGTCAGGAGGGCAGTGTCATGCCGCAGGGCGCAAATCCCCGGATCCGCATCGGCGTCGGCGGCTGGACTTTCGAGCCGTGGCGCGGAACATTCTATCCCGCCGGCCTCGCCCAGGCGCGCGAGCTCGCCTATGCCAGCCGGAAGCTGACCTCGATCGAGATCAACGGGACCTATTACGGCAGCCAGAAGCCGGAAAGCTTCGCCAAGTGGCATGACGAGACGCCGGACGATTTTGTCTTTGCCGTCAAAGGCCCACGCTTCGCGACCAACAAGCGCGTCCTCGCCGACGCGGGCGAGTCCATCGACCGGTTCTTCAAGAGCGGCGTGACGGCGCTGAAGGACAAGCTCGGCCCGGTCAATTGGCAATTCATGGGATCGAAGAAGTTCGATCCCGACGATTTTGCCGCCTTCCTCCGCTTGCTGCCGAAAAGCGTCGACGGGCGCGCCATCCGCCATGCGGTCGAGGTGCGGCATGCGAGCTTCCGGACGCCGGATTTTGTGGCTCTCACCCGCGAGCACGGCGTGGCGATCATAACGGCCGCTGATTCCGAATTCCCGCAGATCGCCGACGTGACGGCTCCCTTCGTCTATGCCCGGATCATGGGGACGAGCGAGGGCGAGCCCCTGGGCTACTCCGAGTCGAACCTGGACCGCTGGGCGGCGCGGCTCCGCGACTGGGCGGCCGGGAAGACGCCGGAAGGCCTGGACACCGTGGCCAAGCCGGCCGCGTCGCCGGCAAAGCCGGACGTCTTTTTGTACGTCATCAGCGGTTTCAAAGAGCGCAATCCGGCCGCCGCGATGGCGCTGATCGAGCGGCTGGGCTAGCGCTCGCGCGTCACGGGACGATCTTCCTGACGATCATCTCCGCGGCTTCGTCGGCGGTCATGCCGGTCGTGTCGATGTGGATGTCGGGGCGTTCCGGTGGTTCGTAGGGGCTGTCGATGCCGGTGAAGTTCTTGAGCTTGCCGGCCCTGGCCTTCTTGTAGAGGCCCTTGACGTCGCGGCGTTCGGCTTCGGCGAGCGGGGTGTCGATGAAGATCTCGACGAACTCGCCGGGCGCCATCATCTCGCGGACCATCTGCCGCTCGGCCCGGAACGGGCTGATGAAGGCGGTGATGACGATCAGCCCGGCATCCGTCATGAGGCGGGCGACCTCGCCGACGCGGCGGATGTTCTCGATGCGGTCGGCCTCGGTGAAGCCCAAATCCTTGTTGAGCCCGTGGCGCACGTTGTCGCCGTCGAGGAGGAAGGTGTGGCGGTTCATCCGCACCAGCTTCTGCTCGACCAGGTTGGCGATCGTCGACTTCCCCGCCCCCGAGAGCCCGGTGAACCACAGGACTGCCGGCTTCTGGTTCTTGAGGTCGGCGTGGCGCTCGCGCTTCACGTCGAGCGCCTGCCAGTGGACGTTCTGGCTGCGCCTGAGCGAGAAATGCAGCGTGCCCGCCGCCACGGTGGCGTTGGTGAGCTTGTCGATGAGGATGAAGCCGCCCAGCGTGCGGTTCTGCTCGTAGGCCTCGAACACGACCGGCCGGTCGGTCGCGAGGTTCAGGACCCCGATGGCATTGAGCTCCAGCGTCTTCGCCGCCAGGTGCTCCATCGTGTTGACGTTCACCTGGTATTTCGGGTGCTGCAGCGTGACGCTGACGGTCTGGGTGGCGAGCTTCATCAGGTAGGGCCGGCCGGGCAGCAGGGCCTCGTCGGCCATCCACACCACCGTCGCCTCGAACTGGTCGGCGACCTGCGGCGGGTCGGCGGCGGCCGCGATCACGTCGCCGCGCGAGCAGTCGACCTCGTCGGCCAGGCAGAGCGTCACCGACTGGCCGGTCACCGCGAGGTCGAGATCGCCCTCGAAGGTGACGATCCGCGAGATCGTGGAAGTCTTGCCCGAGGGCAGCACGCGCACCGCGTCGCCCGGCCGGACCGTACCGCCGGCAACAAGCCCCGCAAACCCGCGGAAGTCGAGGTTCGGCCGGTTCACCCACTGCACCGGCATCCGGAAGGGCTTCGCCTGGTCGGATGTGGCGTCGATCTCCACAGTCTCCAGATGCTCGATCAGGCTCGGGCCCGCATACCAGGGCATCGCAGCCGAGCGGCTCGCGATGTTGTCGCCCTTGAGCCCGGAGATCGGCAGCGGCGTGAAGGAGGCAATCCCGATCGACTTGGCGAAGGCCGCGTAGTCGGCCACGATCGCGTCGTACTTCGCCTGATCGTAGCCGATCAGGTCCATCTTGTTGACCGCCAGCACCAGGTTGCGGATGCCGACGAGGTGGGCCAGGTAGGAGTGCCGCCGCGTCTGGGTCAGCACGCCCTTCCTGGCATCGATCAGGATCACCGCGAGATCGGCGGTGGACGCCCCGGTCACCATGTTGCGCGTGTACTGCTCGTGGCCGGGCGTGTCGGCGACGATGAACTTGCGCGCGCTCGTCGCGAAGAACCGGTAGGCGACGTCGATCGTGATCCCCTGCTCGCGCTCGGCCGCAAGCCCGTCCACCAGCAGCGCGAAGTCGATCTCCTGGCCCTGCGTGCCGACCTTCTTGCTGTCGGCTTCGAGCGCCGCCAGCTGGTCCTCGAAGATCATCTTCGAGTCGTAAAGCAGGCGGCCGATCAACGTCGACTTGCCGTCATCCACCGAGCCGCAGGTGATGAAGCGCAACAGGCTCTTGTGCTGGTGGCGGACGAGATAGGCGTCGATGTCCTCGGCGATCAGCGCATCGGCGCGGTAGGAGGAATCCTGGGTGACGGCGTCCATCAGAAGTACCCCTCCTGCTTCTTCTTCTCCATCGAGGCCGCCTGGTCGTGGTCGATGGCGCGGCCCTGGCGCTCGGAGGTCGTCGTCAGCAGCATCTCCTGGATGATCTCGGGGAGCGTCGCGGCGGTGCTCTCGACCGCCCCGGTCAGGGGATAGCAGCCGAGCGTGCGGAAGCGGATCGAGCGCATCTGCGGCGTCTCGCCCGGGTTCAGGCGGAAGCGCTCGTCATCCACCATCAGGATGAGCCCGTCGCGCACGACCGTCGGCCGCTCGGCCGCAAAGTACAAGGGCACGATCGGGATTTCTTCCAGGTGGATGTATTGCCAGATGTCGAGCTCGGTCCAGTTCGACAGCGGGAAGACCCGGATGCTCTCGCCCTTGGCCTTCCGGGCGTTGTAGAGGTTCCACAACTCCGGCCGCTGGTTCTTGGGGTCCCAGCGATGATTGGCCGAGCGGAAGGAGAAGATGCGCTCCTTGGCCCGGCTCTTCTCCTCGTCCCGCCTGGCCCCTCCGAAGGCCGCGTCGAATCCGTATTTGTCCAGCGCCTGCTTCAGCCCTTCCGTCTTCCAGATATCCGTATGCACGGCCGAGCCGTGGTCGAAGGGATTGATGCCGCGCGCCACCGCCTCGGGGTTCCGGTAGACGATCAGCTCCATCCCGCTCTCGGCCGCCATCCGGTCGCGCAGCTCGTACATCGCCCGGAACTTCCAGGTCGTGTCCACATGCAGCAACGGAAAGGGCGGCGGCGCCGGGTAGAACGCCTTCCGCGCCAGGTGCAGCATCACCGCGGAATCCTTGCCCACCGAATAGAGCATCACCGGACGCTCCGCCTGGGAGACAACCTCCCGCATGATGTGGATGCTCTCGGACTCGAGACGCTCCAAATGCGTCAGAGTCTTCGTCTTCTCAGCCGTACCGTTCACCATGATCGTCGATCGGACCCGCTCTTCTGTGGCGTCTGCGTGACGCCGGCCGCCTGAACATACGCCGGCGCGGCTTCTTGTGAAGGAATGTCCGCGTCAGGGCCGGTCTGCGGGAAGGACGAGCGGCAGCGCCGTCAGCGGTCCTGGCCGCCGCCGCGGTTGAAGCGGATGTCGCGGTGGATCCACACGCCGATGACCAGGCCGAAGCCGAACATCAGCGTCAGCATCGCGGTGCCGCCATAGGAGATGAGCGGCAGCGGCACGCCGACGATCGGCAGCAGCCCCATCACCATCGCCACGTTGATGAAGGCATAGAGGAAGAAATTGACGGCCACGCCGAGCGCCAGCAGCCGCCCGAACTGGTTGCGGCAGCGGAGCCCGATCAGGAATCCGTAGCCGATGGTCAGCGCGTAGAGCCCCAGCAGCACCAGCCCGCCGGCCAGGCCGAACTCCTCGGCGAACATGGTGAAGATGAAGTCCGTCTGCTTCTCCGGCAGGAAGCTCAGATGCGACTGGGTGCCCTGAAGGAACCCCTTGCCCCACATCCCGCCCGAGCCCAGCGCGATCTTGGACTGCATGATGTGGTAGCCGGCGCCGAGACTGTCGTTCTCCGGGTTGAGGAAGGTCAGGATGCGGTTCTTCTGATAGTCGCGCAGGAACTTCCAGGCGACCGGCACCAGCCCCGCCCCGGCGAGGCCGCCGAGCGCGAAGACCCAGATCCGCACGCCGGCGAGAAACATCAGACCGGCGCTTCCCAGCGCCAGCATCAGCGCCGTGCCGAGATCGGGCTGCTTCAGCACGAGCGCCGCCGGCAGCAGCACAAGACCTGCCGGCACCAGCAGCCGGATCGGCCGGCCGATCTCGGCATGGCTTAGATTGGCGAAATAGCGCGCCAGCACCATCACCAGCGCCACCTTCATCAGCTCCGAGGGCTGCAGCGACAAGGGCCCGAGCTCGAGCCAGCGCTGCGCGCCCATGCCCTTGGTCCCCTTGAGGTCGACCAGCACGAGCAGCAACGCCGAGATGCCGTAGAACGGCCAGGCGGCGCGATACCAGAAGCGGATGTCGATCATCGCGACCGACAGCATCAGCGCCAGACCCAGCCCGAACCGCATCATCGAGCGCGCGGCCCAGGGATCGAAGCTGCCGCCCGCCGCCGAATAGAGAACGGCGAAGCCGATCCCGGCGATGGCCGACAGCAGCACCACCAACCCCCAATTGACGCTTGCCACCTTCTCGGCGAGGCCGGGCGGCGCGCGGTCGGGCTCGGCCACGAGGTCACGCATCATTCGGGCTCACCGCGGCGCCGGGCCGGGCGTGCCGGCTTCGGCGATCAAATCGGTCGGCACGCGCCGGGCGGGATCGCGCTTCTGGCATTCTCGCAGGACGTCGCGGGCGATGGGTGCAGCGTATTTCGAGCCGCCGATA
>DATGFU010000291.1:0-7942 GCA_035308865.1 Allostellaceae bacterium
CGGCACCGCTTGACCGTGCCGGAGCCGGATCAGCCGGGCGACGAAATCGATCAGGCCTTCGTCGGCCGCCGTCCAGTCGAGCCAGCTCGTGGCATTGTCCTGGCACCAGGCATTGTTGTTGCCACCCTGCGACCGGCCGAGCTCGTCGCCCATCGCCAGCATCGGCACGCCGCGCGAGACCAAGAGCGCGGCCAGCAGCACCCGCTTCAGAGCTTGGCGGCGTGCGCGCACCGCGGGATCGTCGCTTGGCCCTTCGACGCCTGCGTTCCAGCCCCAGTTCTCGCCGGCGCCGTCGCGGTTGGCCTCGCCGTTCGCCTCGTTCCGTTTCGCTCCGTAGGTGACGAGGTCGGCGAGCGTGAACCCGTCATGGGCCGTGACGAAGTTCACCGAGGCCTGCGGCGCGCGCCCGTCGTGGCGGAACGACCCGCTCGATCCGGCAAGGCGATCCGCGAGCCCGGCCGGGCCGATGTCGCGCGTCAGGAAGAAGCGGCGGAGATCATCGCGGCTGCGGTCGTTCCATTCGCTCCAGCGGCATGGAAAGCCGCCGACCCTGTAGCCGCCGGGGCCGATATCCCAGGGCTCGGCGATCAGCTTGAGCGGCTGCAGCACGGGATCCTGCGAGATCGCCGAAAGGAACGGACCGCCGGGATCGAACGTGCCGTCGCTCCGCCGGGCCAGCACGGTCGCGAGATCGAAGCGGAACCCGTCCACCCGGTATTCGGTGGCCCACCAGCGCAGGCTGTCCATGACCAGCCGCAGCACGGCCGGGCTATCCAGATTCAGCGCGTTGCCGGTGCCGGTCGGATTATCGTAGCGGCCGGGATCGCCGGGCCTGAGCCGGTAGTAGCCGGGATTGTCGATGCCGCGGAACGACAGGGTCGGCCCGGCGGGATCACCCTCGGCGGTGTGGTTGAACACGACGTCGAGAATCACTTCGAGACCCGCCGTGTGCAGCCGCTTCACCAGAACCTTCAGCTCTCGCCCGGCGTCGGCAACGCCATAGCGGGCGTCCGGCACGAAGAACCCGAGCGTGTTGTAGCCCCAGTAGTTCGTCAGCCCGCGCGCCCGGATCAGCGGCTCGTCGATGAAGGCCATCACCGGCAGCAGCTCCACCGCCGAGACGCCGAGCCTACGCAGATGACCGATCGCGGCGGGCTCGGCGAGGCCCAGGAACCGGCCGCGCAGCGCCTCCGGCACAGCCGGGTGCAGCTGCGTGAAGCCTTTCACATGAAGCTCGTAGATCACGGTGTCGGCGAGCGGCGTGGCAGGCGGGCTGTCGTCGCCCCAGTCGAAGGCCTCCGGCGCCGTCACCAGCGCCTTGGCCATGTCGGGACCGTTGTCGCGCGGGTCGAACACCGGCTCGCAGTCGATCGCACCGACCTGGTGACCCAGCGCGGGGTCCGCCCATAACAGCGGCCGGTCCCAGGCCTTGGCGTAGGGGTCCAGCAGCAGCTTTGCGGGATTGAAGCGCAAGCCATGCGCCGGCTCATAGGGTCCGTGTACCCGATAGCCGTAGCGCTGGCCCGGGCCGATGCCGGGGACGTGGCCGTGCCAGGTTTGGTTCGTCCGGTGCGCCAGCGCGATGCGCGCCGTCTCGGTGCGGCCGTCCTCGGCGAAGAGGCAGACTTCCACCGCCTCGGCCGACCCGGAATGAAGCGCGAAGTTGACGCCGCCACCGGTCCAGCTAGAGCCCAGAGGCCAGTTCTGTCCGGGCTCGACCACCTCCGTCACCGACTGATCGGCCCCACTCCCCAGATCTCGTCTGCGTACTCGCGGATCGCGCGGTCGCTGGAGAACGGCCCCATGCCGGCGACGTTCAGGATCGCGCGGCGCGTCCAGGCTTCGGTCTGGACGTGGACGCGGTCCACTCGGTCCTGCGCCGCGGCATAGGACGCGAAATCCGCCAGCAGCATGTAGTAGTCGCCGTGTTTCAGCAGCGAGTCGATGATCGGCTGGTACCGCCCCGGCTGGTCAGCCGAGAAGTCGTTGCCGGCGATCTGGTTCAGCACGCGGCGCAGCTCGGTGTTTTCCTCGTAATATTTACCGGGCTGGTAGCCGCTCGCGCGCAGCTGCTGCACTTGAGCGGCGTTGTTGCCGAAGATGAAGATGTTATCCTGGCCGACATTGTCGCGGATTTCGATATTGGCACCGTCCTCGGTGCCGATGGTAAGCGCGCCATTGAGCGCAAGCTTCATGTTGCCGGTGCCCGAGGCCTCGGTACCCGCCGTCGAGATCTGCTCCGAGAGATCGGCCGCGGGAATGACCATTTCGGCCACCGAAACATTGTAGTTGGGCAGGAACACGACCTTGAGCAGATCGCCGATCCGCGCATCTCGGTTAATCCGCCGTGCCACCGAAATGATCAGGCTGATGATCAGCTTGGCCATGAAATAGCCGGGCGCGGACTTGCCCGAGAAGATGACCGTCCGCGGTACGTGGTTGCCCGACGGCTCGGCGAGGATGCGCTGGTAGCGTGCGATCACCTGGAGGAGGTTGAGCAGCTGCCGCTTGTATTCGTGGATCCGCTTGATCTGCACGTCGAACAGCGAGGCCGGATCGATCTTGTTGCCGGTCTGCTCGAGTATGCGCTGAGCCAGCCGCGCCTTGTTCATCGCCTTCGCCTGGCGGAAGGCAGCCCGGAAGGCGGAATCCTCCGCCAGCGGCTTCAGCTCGGCGAGGCGGTCGAGATCGGTGCGCCACGTCTCGCCGATCTCCTTGTCGATCAGTGCAGAGAGAGGACGGTTCGCCTGATTGAGCCACCGCCGCGGCGTGACGCCGTTGGTCTTGTTCGTGAAGCGCGTCGGGAAGATGCGGGCGAAATCGGCAAAGATCGTGTTGCGCATCAGCTCGCTGTGCAGCTTCGAGACGCCGTTCACCTTGTGGCTGGCGACGATCGAGAGATAGGCCATGCGGACGCGCCGCTCGCCGCCCTCGTCGATCAGCGACACCCGGCGCGGCAGGTCGGGATCGTCGGGAAACTCGGCACGGACGCGGTCGAGGAACTGCTTGTTGATCTCCAGCAGAATCTCGAGATGCCGCGGCAGCACCCAGCTGAAGAGATCGAGCGGCCAGGTCTCGAGCGCCTCCGGCATGAGGGTGTGATTGGTATAGGAGAATATACGCGTGCATAGATTCCACGCGGTCTCGAACTCCTGGCCGTGCTTGTCGATGAGCAGCCGCATCAGCTCCGGCACGGCAAGCGCCGGATGCGTGTCGTTGAGATGGATTGCGACCTTGTCCGGCAGCGCCTTCAGGGTCTCCTGGGTGCGGAAATAGCGCTTGAGGATGTCCTGCAGCGAGGCCGAGACGAAGAAGTATTCCTGGCGCAGCCGCAATTCCTTGCCGGCGCGCGAGGAATCATCGGGGTAGAGCACCCGCGTAACATTCTCCGAGCGGTTCTTGTCCTGGACGGCGCTGGCGTAGTCGCCCTGATTGAAAAGCGACATCTCGACGTCCTGGGTCGCCTTGGCCGACCACAGCCGCAGCCGTGCCACGCCCTTCGAGCGATAGCCGGGAATGTACATGTCGTACGCCATGGCCCGCACGTCGTCGGTGTCGACCCATTGGACGCGCCCGCCATGGTGCTCGACCCGGCCGCAGAACTTCACGGTGTGGATGACTTCAGGCCGCGGGATTTCCCACGGATAGCCGAAGATGAGCCAGTTGTCGGGATGCTCGGTCTGGCGGCCGTCCGTGATGTGCTGGGCAAACATGCCGTATTCGTAGCGAATGCCGTAGCCGAAGCCGGGCAGGTCGAGCGTGGCCATGCTGTCGAGGAAGCAGGCGGCAAGTCGGCCGAGGCCGCCATTGCCGAGCGCCGGATCGAGCTCCTTGTCGGCGATCTCCTCGATATCCATGCCGTGGCTGGTCACGACCTCGCGGTAGACGTCGTAGGCGTCGGTCGCCAGCAGGGAGTTGCTCAGCGCGCGGCCGATCAGGAACTCCATCGACATATAGTAAATGCGCTTCTGGTCCGTCGCGTACTCGGCGCGACGTGTCTGCAGCCAGGTTTCGAGGAGGCGGTCGCGCGCCGCGTAGCAAAGGCCGGTCAGCCACTCCCGCGCGCTGGCATTATGCCAGTCGCAGGCCACCGAGTAGAGCAGCCGCTGGCCGATGCGGTGTCTGGCGGCGGCAACGTCCGGACCTTCGCCTTCGGTTGCGCTGAGGAGTTCGACGGGATCATCCTGCATCGGCTTCTACCCCAATGATTCTCGCTGCATTGGGCGATAGAAGCCCGTAAGCAGGTTCCGTGCCGGCGCAGCCGCGGGACCGTGCCTCACCTGAGGAGGAGCCATGCTCGAGGAATTCAAGAAATTCGCCATCCGTGGCAACGTCATCGATCTGGCGGTGGGTATCATCATCGGAGCCGCGTTCACCGCCATTGTCAATTCGCTCGTCACCGACGTGCTGATGCCGCCGCTGGGCCTGGCAATCGGCGGCATCGATTTTTCGGACTTTTTCATCACGCTCAAGGGCGACCATTATCCTACGGTTGCCGCCGCCAAGGCCGCGGGTGCGGTGACGATCAATTACGGGCTGTTCGTCAACGCGATCATCCACTTCGTGATCGTCGCCTTCGCCGTGTTCCTGCTGGTCAGGCAGATCAACCGGCTCAGCCGGTCGAAGGAGGAGGAGAAGGCCGCGGAACCGCCACCCCCGCCGCCACGCAGCGAGGTGCTGCTCGAGAACATCCGCGACCTGCTGCAGGACCTCAAGGCGCGGCCGTGATGCCGCGGTAGAGGTCGCGATAGGCCTCCGCCGCCGCGCTCCAGGGAAAGCGGGAGGCCATGGCGGCGCGCTGCAGCGCCGTCCAGGCCGTCCGGTCGGCATGAAGCGCGGCCGTCCGGCGCAAGGCGGCGGCGACAGCGGCCGGCGTCTCGCCGTCGAAGACGATGCCGGTCGCGGTCCCGGCGGCAAGTGCCTCCGGCGTCGCATCATGGACCGTGTCGCCGAGGCCGCCGGTGCGGCGCACCACCGGGATCGCGCCGTAGCGCATGGCATAGAGCTGGGTCAGTCCGCCGGGCTCGAATCGAGAGGGGACGAGCAGCACGTCGCTGCCCCCGAAAATGCGACGGGACAGAGCGTCATCGAGGCGCAGAGCGACGGCGATCCGACCGGGCACCGCCGCGGCCGCCGCCGTGAAGCCGCGCTCCAGCTCGGCATCGCCGACGCCGAGGAGCACGAGCGACCCGCCGCAATCGAGCAGCGTCGGCAGTGCGGCCAGCACGAGGTCGAGCCCCTTCTGGTGGCTCAACCGGCTGACGATGCCGAAGAGCGGGCCGCCGGCGTCCGCGAGGCCGAACTCGGCGATCAGCGCCCGACGGTTGCCGGCGCGCTTCGCCTGCCCCCGCGGACCGAACCGGGTTGCCAGCGCGGGATCGCGCTCGGGATTCCACTGGGCGTCGTCGACGCCGTTGAGAATGCCGCTGACATCGGCGCCGCGCGCGGCGATCACCCCGTCGAGACCATTGCCGAAGGCCGGCGTCGCAATCTCGCGCGCATAGCCCGGGCTGACTGTGGTGATCCGGTCTGCATGGACGAGGCCGGCCTTCATGAAGGAAAGCTGCCCCCAGAACTCCAGCCCGCCAACCGCCGGCAGGCCGAGTGCGGCCTCCGAGGCCAACGGGAACAGGCCTTGGAAGGCAAGGTTGTGGATCGTCTGCACGATTCCGGGGGCCCGGCGGGGATCGGCGGCGAGCTTCGCATAGGCAGGCGCTAGGCCGGCATGCCAATCATGGGCGTGAAGCACATCAGCGCACCAGTCGCCGCCGAGCCCGCCGCGGGCCAGCACGGCCGCAGCCCAGGAGAGCAGCCCGAAGCGCTGGAGATTGTCCGGCCAGTCGAGCCCGTCCGGCCCGAGATAAGGATTGCCCTCGCGCGTGAAGAGCTCCGCCGCGTCAATCGCATAGATCGGGACCGCGGAACCGGCGAACCGGCCGCGGAGAATATCGGCGCGTTCGGCGCCCAGAACCGGCCCAAGCGCCAGCACATGCTCACCGCCCTCGAGCGCCGCCAGCACCGCGGGATAGCCGGGCAGCAACAGCCTCGCATCGATGCCGAGCGCACGCTGCGCCGCCGGGAGTGCCGCCAGCACGTCGCCGAGCCCGCCCGTGCGGACCACCGGATAGCATTCCGCGGCGGCGTGGAGGGCGCGCAACTAAGCAAGCTTCTGCTGCAAGAACCACAAATTGCGATCGTCATTGCGAGCGGAGCGAAGCAATCCAGGGCCACGGTCTCGAACCCCTGGATTGCTTCGCCTGCGGCTCGCAATGACGACCATCTGTGGCCCGATTAAAAGCACCTTGCTTAGCCTCCGGTCAGCATGTCGGGCGTGATCAGCGTGACCCCGCCCTCGGTGCGCAGGAAGCGCCGCGCGTCGGCGGCCGCATCCTCGCCCACGACGAGGCCCTCCGGAATGAAGCACCCGCGATCGACGATCGTCCGGTGCAACCGCGCACGTCGCCCGACCACGACGCCGGGGAGCAGGACGCTATCCTCGACCGTGCAATACGAGTTCACGCGGCAGCGCGAGAACAGCACGGAGCGGCGCACGGTCGAGCCGGAGACGATGCAGCCGCCGGAAACCAACGAATCCACGGCCGCGCCGCGTCGATTGGCATCGTCGAAGACGAACTTTGCCGGGGCGAGCTGCTCCTGATAGGTCCAGATCGGCCAGCTGGAATCGTACATGTCGAGCGGCGGCGTCGGCAGGGTGAGATCCAGATTGGTCCGCCAGTAGGAATCAAGCGTCCCGACATCGCGCCAGAAGGGCCCGGCCTCGGGATCGCTCGACACGCAGGACAGGCTGAAGGGATGGGCAGCGGCATCGCCCGCCGCGACCACCTTCGGCACGATGTCCTTGCCGAAATCATGGGACGATGCCTCGTCGGCAGCATCGAGGAGAAGCGCCTCGTAAAGATACTCGGCGTCGAAGACGTAGATGCCCATGGAGGCAAGCGCCCGGTCGGCTCGCGACGGCATGGCCGGGGGATCGGCGGGCTTCTCGACGAAGGCGGTGACGCGATTGCGGAAATCCACTGCCATGACGCCGTAACGCGAGGCCTCCTCGAGCGGCACCTCGATGCAGCCGACCGTGCAGGGCAGACCCTGCTCGACGTGGAAGGCGAGCATGATGGAGTAGTCCATCTTGTAAATATGATCGCCCGCCAGAACGACGATGTATCTGGGACGGTAGTCGCGGATGATGTGGATGTTCTGGGTGACCGCATCCGCCGTGCCCCGGTACCAGCTCGCCCCGTCCATGCGCTGCTGCGCCGGCAGCAGGTCGATGAACTCGTTCAGCCCGGGATGCATGAAGGCCCAGCCGAGCTGCAGATGCCGCAGCAGGCTGTGGGCGTTGTACTGCGTCACCACGCCGATCCGGCGGATGCCGGAATTGACGCAGTTCGAAAGCGCGAAATCGATGATCCGGAACTTGCCGCCGAAGAACACGGCGGGCTTGGCCCGGCGATCGGTCAGACCGTGCAGCCGCGCGCCGCGACCGCCCGCCAGCACCATGGCCAGTGCCCGCCGTGGCAGGTGCTGCCGGGAAATATCGGCATCAGGCATGAAGGATCCACAAGTTCAGGGCAGGCCCGACCGACCGTATTGCCTGCCTCCGCGGGGCGCAAGCGCCCCCGCCCCTATCCGGCCCGGCCGGCCAGCGCCATCAGAGGTGCCACCGCCGGGAGAATGGGCAGCCCGTCCAGTTCCGAAGAGACGAACCAACCCAAGGCGGCGGCATCGTCTCCCGCGGCCCCCTCACCTGCCTCCCAATCGAGCGCCACCACCACCAGCGTGTAGTGGCCGCGGACCGCCTCAACCTCATCCCGGTCGATCGCGTCGAGCACGGTCAGGATGCGCGGATTCGACCCGGTGACCCCCGTCTCTTCCGTCAGCTCGCGCAGCGCCGCCGCGGCGACGGTCTCGCCCAGTTCCTGCA
>DATGFU010000292.1:0-3913 GCA_035308865.1 Allostellaceae bacterium
CTCCTGCATCTCGAGATCATCCAGGAGCGGCTGGAGCGCGAGTTCTCGCTCGACCTCATCACCACCGCGCCGTCGGTGGTCTATCGGGTCCACCTCAACAACGGCGAAGTGGTCGTGCTGCACAACCCGGTCGACATGCCCGACCCGGTCAGGATCGACCATATCGAGGAGCCGTGGATCAAGGCGACGATCCTGGTGCCGGACGAGCATCTGGGCTCGATCCTGGCGCTCTGCACCGAGCGGCGCGGCCAGCAGCTCGACCTCACCTATGCCGGCAGCCGGGCGATGCTGGTCTATCGGCTGCCGCTCAACGAGGTGGTGTTCGACTTCTACGACCGCCTGAAGTCGGTGAGCCGCGGCTATGCCAGCTTCGACTACCAGATGGACGGGTACGAGCCGGGCGACCTCGTGGTCATGAACATCCTGGTCAACCACGAGCCGGTGGACGCGCTCGCCACCATCGTCCACCGCTCCGCCGCCGAGGCGCGCGGGCGCGCGCTGGTCGGAAGGCTCAAGGACCTGATCCCGGCCCAGCTCTTCCAGATCGCCATCCAGGCGGCCCTCGGCGCCCGCATCATCGCCCGCGAGACCATCCGCGCCTTGCGCAAGGACGTCCTCGCCAAATGCTACGGCGGCGACATCACCCGCAAGCGCAAGCTCCTGGAGAAGCAGAAGGAAGGCAAGAAGCGCATGCGCCAGTTCGGCAAGGTCGAGATCCCGCAGAGCGCGTTTCTCGCGGCGCTGAAGATGGGGGAATAGGTAAGAGATCCCCCTCTCCGCCCCCGGGGGCGGAGAGGGTCGGGGTGAGGTGGGGGATATCTCCGATCATCGGCCCGACCCACCTCACCCTCCCGCTTCGCGGGCCCCTCCCTCTCCGCCCTGAAGGGCAGGAGAGGGAAATTAGGGCGCCGGCGTCTCCGCCAGCTTCTTGATGTTGTCGAGGCCGGCCTTGTAGACGCCGGTGACCGCGTCGATCGCGGCCTTGTCGTCCTGGCCGGCGGCCGGGTTGGGGGAGTTGTCGGCGCGCATGAACTGGCCGCTCCAAACCACCGTGGTGGTGCCCTTGGGCGCCGCCTTGACCGTGATGGTCGAGCTGTACTTGGTGACCGGCAGGGTCTTCACGTTGTTCGGGTCGTCGGTGATCTTGTACTTGTACTGCTTCCTCGCCTCGTCATAGGCGGTCAGCGCCTCGATCAGCTTCGGCCCGCCGAGATCGAGCGTGCGTATCGAGCCCACGGTGTTGCCGTTGGTCGCGGTGTCCGATTTGACCACCGGGTGCCAGCTCATGTCGTTGAAGTTCTTGATGAGGCCCCAGACCTTGTCGGGCGGGGCCGAGATGTTGATCGACTGGCTGACGCGCTGCTGGGTCGCCGGAATGGCGAGCGCGGACCCCGCGCCCATGAACCCGGCCATCGCCCCGACCAAAGCGATGAGGGCGGCGATCTTCCTGACCATGATGAGCCTCTCTCGGTTCGCGGAAAACCCGGGAGTGGGCGCGAAAGCCGCCTCATGTCTCCCCCCGTTTCAACGTATGATCGTAGGGGGCGGCGAGGCCTTGCGTCAATCGGCCAGAGTGGCGGCCCAGGGCTCCGAACTTGGGTTAATGGAAGGTTGATTTCTTCGTCATGGCCGGGCTTGACCCCATAGGTGCCAAGATGAGCTCGGATACGCTGGTGCGACCCCTCCCCCTATCCCCCTCCCGCAAGGGGAGGGGGTCTCCCGCCGTCGAATTCCCCTCCCCTTGCGGGAGGGGGATAGGGGGAGGGGGTGTCAGCCGTAATGCTCCAGGCCGCGGAAGCGCCTTATCTTGGCGCCTATGGGGTCAAGCCCGGGGATGACGATTGGGAGTAACCGATCATCAACCTGAGTTCGGAGCCCTGGATGGCGGCCAGAGCGGCGGCCGGGCGGTCCGATGGCCGGCCGGCGTAGGGTTTTCGGCGGCGGCGCGTTACGTTTCGAGGGCGCCTCCCGCCGCGGCGGGGCGTATGTCGGG
Source organism: Allostellaceae bacterium (assembly GCA_035308865.1). Classification (GTDB taxonomy): domain Bacteria; phylum Pseudomonadota; class Alphaproteobacteria; order ATCC43930; family CGMCC-115725; genus DATGFU01. Next base: position 1,994 of record DATGFU010000292.1, read on the forward strand.
CTTCGCAACGGATTCTGGCAGACGGTCGCATGACGGATGAGGAGCTGATGGCCCGCGTGGCCGCCGGCGACCAGGCGGCCTTCGGCGAGCTGGTCGAGCGGCATCGCCACGCGGTCATGCGCCTGGCCTACGGCATCGTGCGCGATGCCGCGGAGTCCGAGGATATCGTGCAGGAGACATTCACGCGGATGTGGTTGAAGGCATCGTCATGGCGGGCAGGCGCGGGCAACGGCGTCATGCCGTGGCTCGCGCGCATCGCCATCAACCTCGCCGTCGACCGCAAGCGCCGGGCGGCGCCGGCGCCGCTCGAGGAGGCCGGCGAGGTCGCGGCTCAGGAGCCGGATGCGGAGGCGCGCGCGTCCGGGCGGCAGATCGGGCGGCGCATCCGCGACGCCGTCGCCCGCCTGCCGGAGCGCCAGCGCCTCGCCTTCGCGCTCTGCCAGATCGAGCGGGTGAGCAACGCCGCCGCGGCGGGCGTGCTCGGCGTGTCGCTGGGCGCGCTGGAGCTTCTTCTGGTCAGGGCGCGCAAGACCATGCGGCGGGAATTGGCCGATTTGACGGAGCGGGGATGATGACACTCAAGGAATTCGAGGCTCTTCTCGATCGGCACGGCCCCGATCTCGAGCGCTGGCCGGCGCCGGACCGCGATGCCGCGGCCGTGCTCGTGGCCGATTCCGTGGCGGCGCAGGCGGTCTTCGCGCGCCATCTCAGCTTCGACCGCCTGTTCGAACTGGAGACCGTGCCGGAGCCGCCGCCGGCCGGCCGGATCGTGGCCCGGGCGCTGGCCGCCGCCCGTCGCGAGCGGCCCTTTGCCTGGCTGTGGCCATCCGGGCTGCATATCGGCTGGAAGCAGGCGGCGGCGCTCGCGGCCTGCGCCGTGGTCGGCTTCATCGTCGGCCTGTCGACGGAGACCCAGTCCTCGCTCTCGCCGCAGCTCCTCGACCTGATCGACGGCTCGTCCCTGGAGTTCTCCGATGAGTGACCCCACCGCGAGAAGCTGGCCGCCGCTGGCGCTCCTGATCTCGCTCGGGCTCAACTGCCTGCTGATCGGCCTCATGGTCGGCCACGCCGTGAACGAGGGCGGGCTGCATGGGGGAGAACCGCCGGCCCAGGGCCAGCCGGTGCAAGTCGCCGGGTTCGGGGCGCGGGTGCAGGCGCTTTCCCCGGCCGACAAGCGGGCCTTCAACCTCGGCATGCTGGCCCACCGGCCGGCGATCCGCCAGGCCCGCCAGGAGCTGGCCGAAGCCCGCGCCAGGCTCGCCGACGCGATTTCCCGCGATCCCTACGACAAGGCAGCGGCGGCAGCAGCCTTCGCGGAGGTCCGCAGCAAGTCGGAGATCGTCCAGGAGCGTGTCCAGGAGGCCGCCGCAGACGCACTCGCCGCGGTCAGCCTCGCCGGCCGCCGCGAGCTCGTCAAATAATTGCGGGCAGGAGCGTAGGGAAGTTTCCGCGGCCCCGTTTCAGAGACAACCGCCGGATGGGCCGGCGGCGACGGTGGGAGGCAGGGCCCATATCGGTCATCCGAGCCCCGTGGCAGGGCGTCTCGGGCCGGGGCATTCCGGGCGCGCTTCCCGCATCCACGTCGATCTCCTTCCACGAGGTATCATCATGGTACGCAAGATCGCCATCGCGTCCGCGTTCGCCGGCTCGGCCCTGTGCGCCAGTCTCGCCTTTGCCGCGGGCCCGCCGAAGCTTCCGAATTTCGGCCACTATGTCGGCTACGGCACGATCACCGTCGCCACCGACTGCCCGGCTTCCCTGACCGTCGGCCAGAGCTTCCAGAACCAGCTGGAGCTGAACACGCCGGCCGAGCGGCTCGTCGTGCTGATCCGCCAGGTGGTCCCGGGCAGCAGCCCCGACTACGTGCCGGCCATCGTCAAGACGCGGCTGGAGAAGACCGGCGGCACGCATCTTTCGCCC
>DATGFU010000293.1:0-9237 GCA_035308865.1 Allostellaceae bacterium
TGCACGCCGATTTCGTGCGCGTGACCGCCAACACGCGCACCCATGTCGCGGTGCCGGTCTCGTTCACCAACCACTCGGCCTCGCCTGGGCTGAAGCGCGGCGGCGTGCTCAACATCGTCCGGCACGAGATCGATATCAACTGCCGCGCAGACAGCATCCCCGAGAGGATCGTGGTCGATCTGAGCGGGCTCGATATCGGCGACTCGATCCACATCTCGCATGTCGCGCTGCCGGAGGGCACCAGCCCGACCACGGCCGATCGCGATTTCACCGTCGCGACGATCGCGCCGCCGACGGTCAAGGGCGACGAGGCCGAGACACCGGCGGCTGCAGCGGCCACGACTCCGGCGGCGGCACCGGCGGCCTGATCGGGACTGCCTGACAAAGGGGACATCCGGTGAAGCTTATCGTCGGCCTGGGCAATCCGGGCCCGCGCTACGAGCGGACCCGGCACAATATCGGCTTCATGACGGCGGACGCGATCGTCCGCCGTCATGCGCTCCGCGGGCCCCGCGAGAAGTTCCACGGCGTGATCTTCGAAGGCGAGATCGCCGGCGAACGCTCGCTCGTGCTGAAGCCGATGACCTTCATGAACGAGTCCGGCACGAGCGTGGCGGCCGCGGCGCGGTTTCTCAAGATCGAGCCGGAGGACGTTATCGTGATCCACGACGAGCTCGATCTCGCTCCGGCGAAGGTGCGGGTGAAGCGCGGCGGCGGCGCCGCGGGCCATAACGGGTTGCGCTCGATCGATGCCCATCTCGGCCCGAACTACTGGCGGGTGCGGGTGGGAGTCGGCCATCCCGGCAACCGCGATCTGGTGCTGCCCTATGTACTGAGCAATTTCCTGCCGGACGAGACGATCTGGGTCGAAAAGCTCGTCCCCGCCATGGCCGAGGCCATGCCGCTGCTGGTCGGCGGCCAGGATTCGGCCTTCATGAGCAAGGTGGCGCTGCTGATGGACCCGCCGCCGGCGCGCGGACCGAAGGATCCGGACGGAGAGTCGAGTCGAAGATGATTCTTTTTGGTACCACCAGATTATCGTCATCCCCGCGAAGGCGGGGATCCAGGGTCCCGGGCGCCGGCGCTGTGGCCCTGGATCCCCGCCTTCGCGGGGATGACGAGACCTCCTCCGACAAAGACATATCTCGGTTCGGATACTGAAATGGGCTTCAACTGCGGCATCGTCGGCCTGCCCAATGTCGGCAAGTCGACGCTCTTCAACGCGCTGACCGCGACCCAGGCGGCCGAGGCGGCGAACTACCCGTTCTGCACGATCGAGCCGAATGTCGGCCGCGTCGCGGTGCCCGATCCGCGCCTCGACATCCTGGCGAAGCTGGGCAAATCGGCGAAGATCATCCCGACCCAGCTCGAATTCGTCGACATCGCCGGCCTCGTGCGCGGCGCGGCGCAAGGCGAAGGCCTCGGCAACCAGTTCCTCGCCCATATCCGCCAGGTCGACGCGATCGCCCACGTGCTGCGCTGCTTCGAGGACGGCAACGTCACCCATGTCGAGGGCTCGGTCGATCCGGTGCGCGACGCCGAGACGGTCGAGACCGAGCTGATGCTCGCCGATCTCGACAGCCTGGAGCGCCGCGTCGTCGCCGCGCAGAAGAAGGCGCGCGGCGGCGAGCGCGAGGCCAAGACGCAGCTCGAGGTGATGGAGCCGGTGCTGGCGGCGCTACGCGAAGGACGGACTGCCCGCAGCGTCGCGCTCGCGCCCGAACAGCGGGCGGTGCTGAAGACGCTCGACCTCATCACCGCCAAGCCGGTGCTGTTCGTCTGCAATGTCGACGAGGGCGCGGCCGCGACCGGCAACGCGGCCTCGGCACGGGTCGAGGAATTCGCGAAGGCACAGGGTGCGGCCTCTGTCACCATCTCGGCCGCCATCGAGGCCGAGGTCGCGCAGTTCGGCGACGAAGCGCCGGCCTTCCTGGAGACGCTCGGCCTCGCCGAGACCGGGCTCGCCCGGGTGATCCGCGCGGGTTACGGCCTGCTCGGCCTGCTCACCTTCTTCACGGTCGGTCCCAAGGAGGCGCGGGCCTGGACGGTCGAGGTCGGCGCCAAGGCGCCGCAGGCGGCCGGCGTGATCCATACCGATTTCGAGAAGGGCTTCATCCGCGCCGAGACCATCGCCTATGACGATTTCGTCGCCTGCGGCGGCGAGCAGGGCGCCAAGGACGCCGGCAAGATGCGGCTGGAAGGCAGCGAGTACCTCGTCCGCGACGGCGACATCTTCCACTTCCGCTTCAACGTGTGAACCGAGGTCAGCGGCGGCGCCGCAGCCGCTTCGCGTTGGCTCTCGCGGGACCGAGCCACGGGCGCAGCAGCGCGACGACGGCAGCATCGCCGGTCCGGCCCGAGGCGAGGACCAGCGCCGAACGCTGCAGCGCACGGAGCTTTTCCGCGCCCATGCGGTGGTACTCCTGGGGCGTGCACTGACCTGACGCCATCAGCACGGTGCGGTGGACGATGGTTTCCCACGAGGCGAGTGCCAGCTCACCCCAGATCAGCGGCAACGGCTTCGAGCGCTTCATGGTCTCTATATGGGTCGACTCCGCGGTTAAGCCGCATCAATTCGGCGGTGAGGGTCTCTCAGCACTTCCCCGTTGATCCGTCACCGATCCTCCGTAGAGTGCGGCGGGCTACGACGGAGGTCTTCCATGGGCAAATTCATCGATCTCACCACGAACGACGGCGCGCGGATTTCGGCCTATCGCGCGGACCCGGCCGGGACGCCCAAGGCGGGGCTCGTGGTCGTGCAGGAGATTTTCGGGGTCAATCATCACATCCGTTCCGTCGCCGACCGCTACGCGGCGCAAGGCTATCTGGCGGTGGCGCCGGCCCTCTTCGACCGCGTCGAGCGCGGTGTCGAGCTGGGCTATGACCAGGCCGGGCGCGAGCATGCCTTCGCAATTCTGCCGAGGCTCGCGCCAGAGCAGTCGCTGGCCGATATCGCGGCGGCGATCGCCGTCGCCCAGGAAGGTGGCAAGGTCGGACTCGTCGGGTATTGCTGGGGCGGCACGCTCGCGTGGCTCTCGGCCGCTCGCGTCTCCGGCCTCGCCGCTTGCGTGGGGTATTATGGCGGCCATATCGCCAAGGCGGTCGGCGAGACGCCAAAGATTCCGATCATGCTGCATTTCGGCGAGCGCGACGCGCATATCCCGATGAGCGACGTCGAGGCGATCCGCAAGGCGCACCCGGAGGTCCCGGTCTACGACTATCCTGCGGATCACGGGTTCAACTGCGACGAGCGGGCCAGCTACGACAAGCCGTCGGCCGATCTTGCCCTCGAGCGCACGCTCGCCTTCTTCGCCGAACACCTCGCCTGAGCAGGATTTCGTTGGCCGTGACACACAAGGTCATCATTGCGATCCGCAGACGAAGCAAACCGGGAGTTCGAGACCATGGCCCTGGATTGCTTCGCTCCGCTCACAGGAAACAAGAGAGTTCGCGCCGGCGCCGCCATGCCCCTCTCCTGCCCTTCAGGGCGGAGAGGGAGGGGACCCGCGAAGCGGGGAGGGTGAGGTGGGTCGAGCCGACGCTCCGAGCCGTCATCCCCCACCTCACCCCGACCCTCTCCGCCCCCAAAGGGCGGAGAGGGAGGACTGAGGCGCCCGGTTTCATCTACGGGGGTCGGCCGCCCGCGGCCAGTGTGAAACTCGCTATGACGGCCGCGTTGTGTAGCCTTTGCGGCGGAGTCCTGCCTCGATGAGCCATCCCAGGCGTCCGGTGGCGCTGCACACGCCGGAGATCACGGTCGAGCATCGCCCGGACGGCTCGACCCTGGTGAAGCCGGTCGGCGTACTGGCCCCATATGCGACCCGCCTGACCGAACGGCTGGAGCACTGGGCGGAGACGGCGCCCGACCGCACCTTCATCGCCAAGCGCGGGCCGGACGGCGAGTGGCAGCGGCTCGGCTATGCCGAGTTCGTCGCCGGCATGAAGGCGGTCGGCCAGGCGCTCCTCGATCGCGGCCTCTCCACCGAACGGCCGGTCGCGATCCTGTCCGGCAACGATTTTGACCACGCGCTGATGGCCTTCGCCTGCATGCATGTCGGCATCGCCTACGCGCCGATCTCCCCCTCCTACTCACTGGCGACGACCGATCACGCCAAGCTCGGCTACGTGCTGGGCGTGCTGACGCCGGGCCTCGTCTTCGCCGCCGAGGGCGAGCGCTTCGCGCCGGCGATCGAGGCCGCCGTGCCGGCCGATGTCGAGGTCGTCCTGGCGCGCGGCGCGCTTCCCGACCGCGACGCGACATCGTTCGCCGCGCTCCGCGCGACCCCGCCGACCGACGCGGTCGAGCGCGCGGCGGCTGTGGTCGGGCCGGACACGATCGCCAAGTTCCTCTTCACCTCGGGCTCGACCGGCCATCCCAAGGCGGTGATCAATACGCAGCGCATGCTGTGCGCCAATCAGGAGCAGATCGCGACCGCGATGCCGTTCCTGAGGGAGGCACCGCCGGTCCTGGTCGACTGGACGCCGTGGAACCATACCTTCGGCGGCAATCACGACATCGGCATCGTCGCCTATCAGGGCGGCAGCTTCTACATCAGCGACGGGCGGCCGGTGCCGGGCGAGGTCGAGAAGACGATCCGGGACCTGCGCGAGATCCCGACGACGATGTATCTCGACGTGCCGAAGGGCTGGGAGGAGATCGTGGGATATCTCCGCCGCGAGCCCGCGTTCCGGCGGGTGTTCTTCAGCCAGGTCAAGCTGTTCTTCTATGCCGGCGCCAGCCTCGCGCAATGGGTCTGGGACGCCCTGGAGGAACTGGCCGTCGAGACGGTCGGCGAACGCATCCAGATGCTGACCGGCCTGGGCTCGACCGAGACCGCGCCCTTCGCCATGTGCTGCCGGCCGGACCTCACGGCGTCGGGCCTGGTGGGGCTGCCGGCGGTCGGGGTGGAACTGAAGCTGGCACCGGTCGACGACAAGCTCGAGGCGCGGGTCAAGGGCCCGAACGTGACGCCCGGCTACTGGCGCGATCCGGTCGCCACCGCCAACGCGTTCGACGAGGAGGGCTTCCTGCGCATGGGTGACGCGCTGGCCTGGGTGGACGAGGCCGATCCGGCCAAGGGCTTCCGCTTCGACGGGCGTGTGGCCGAGGATTTCAAGCTCTCCTCCGGCACCTGGGTGAGCGTCGGGCCACTGCGTGCCAAGCTGATCCACCATCTGGCACCGCATATCCGCGACGTGGTGCTCGCCGCCCCCGACCGCGACTATCTGGCGGCGATCGGCATTCCCGACCGGCCGGGGGTGGCCGCCGACCCGGCGGCGCAGGAAGCGATGCGCGCGGCGCTGGAGACGCTGGCGCGCGCCGCGACGGGCAGCTCGAACCGCATCCGCCGCTTCACGGTGCTCGCCGAACCGCTGTCGCCGGAGGCCGGCGAAGTCACCGACAAGGGCTCGATCAACCAGCGCGCCGTGCTGCGACATCGCCCGGCGCTGGTCGAGGAGCTCTTCGCCGCCGCGCCGCCGCCGCACGTGATGGAGGTCGCGTGACCGAGCCCTTCGTCCATTCGCGCCCCTACACGATCGAATGGGGCGATTGCGACCCGGCCGGTATCGTCTGGAATCCCCGCTTCTTCGGGCTGTTCGACGGCGCCACCGTGGCGCTCTTCACCGCCGCGCTCGGCATGAAGAAGGCGGAGATGCTGAAGACCTACGGCAGTGCCGGCTATCCGCTCGTCGAGACGCGCGCCGTCTTCCACGCGCCGTGCCGGTTCGGCGACGAGGTCCGCATCGATTCGATGGTGACCGCGTTCCGCCGGTCGAGCTTCGACATCACGCACCGCCTCTTCCTCGGCGACACGCTGGCGGTGGAGGGATTCGAGACGCGAGTCTGGGTCGGCCGCGATCCGGCCGATCCCGAACGCATCCGCGCCCGGCCCATCCCGACCGATGTGATCGAGCGATTCAGCCGAGCCAAATGAATGGCCGTCATTGCGAGTTTGGCACCGGCTGGCGGCCGACCCTCTTGTCGTGAAACCGGCCGCCTTAGCTCTCCCTCTCCGCCCTCGGGGGCGGAGAGGGTCGGGGTGAGGTGGGGGAGTCCCAGGCTCGGCGCGACCCACCTCACCCTCCCATTGCTGGCGCAATGGGCCCCTCCCTCTCCGCCCTGAAGGGCAGGAGAGGGGCACCGTGGTGCCGGCGCGAACCTCGGACCCCTGGATTGCTTCGCCTATGGCTCGCAACGATGGGGGGCGTCTGTGCGGAGCCTCCCTGTCGGTGCCGGGATCCTGCCGTGCACGGCCGCCACCTTGCCGCTGCGAGACCCGGCCTGTAGCGTCGCCTTCAGTCAGCGGGAGCGGCATGTGAGCATTACCACGGCGAGCGACAGCATCATCTACCGCGAGCGCCAGTTCGGCGCGGTCAACTGGATCGGCCTGTGGACGCTCTACGCGAAGGAGGTCCGCCGCTTCCTCAAGGTCTATGTCCAGACCCTGCTGGCGCCGATGGTCACGAACCTGCTCTATCTCGCGGTGTTCCTGGTCGCCGTCACCAGCCGCGGCGGCGCGGCGAGCGCCGGGTTCAGCCAGTTCCTGGCACCCGGCCTCATCATGATGTCGATGACCCAGAACGCCTTCGCCAACACCTCCTCCTCGGTCACCATCGCCAAGACCCAGGGCAGCATCGTCGACGTGCTGATGCCGCCCTTGAGCGCCGCCGAGGTGACGCTGGCGCTGACGCTGGGCGGCGCGACGCGCGGGATCGCGGTCGGGATCGCGGTGTCGCTGGCGACGCTGCCGATCGTGTCGCTGCAGGTCCACGACTGGGGCCTCGTGCTGTTCCACGCCGTCGCCGGATCGCTGATGCTGTCGACGATCGGCGTGATCGGCGGGCTGTGGTCGGAGAAGTTCGACCACATCGCGGCCGTCACCAATTTCGTGGTGATGCCGCTGACCTTCCTGTCGGGCACGTTCTATTCGATCGAGCGGCTGCCCGATCCGGTGCAGGCGCTGGCCCGGCTCGATCCGTTCTTCTACATGATCGACGGGTTCCGGACCGGCTTCATCGGTCATGGCGATGCCTCGACGACGCTCGGCATCGTCGTGCTCGTCGTGTTGAACCTGGCGCTCCTCGCGCTGTGCTGGCGGCTGTTCGCAATCGGTTACAAGGTAAAATCGTAGGAGGGGCGCTGCTCGCGGGAAAATTCGACCCCGCGAGCGGCATGCAGCGTCTGTCGGGAGCGCCTATCCGACCTTCACCGTCCCCACCATCTTCGGGTGCAGGCCGCAGAAATACGGATATTCGCCGGCCGCAGCGAAGACATGGGTGAAGCTGTCGCCGGTATCGAGCGGTTGGGACCGGAAGGCGTGGTCCTTGGCCACAACCAGGTGGGGTATGTCATCCTGGTTCGTCCAGGTCACGGTGGCGCCGACCGGCACCGTGATCGTCTGCGGCGTGAAGAAGAAATTGTCGATCTTGACCTTGTCCGTCGCTACAGGGGCGGAGGGGGTCTGCTCCGGCATGTCCGCCATTTCCCCCAGGTCGTGCGACCTCGCGCGCGACGCGGCGGCGATCACGCCGGCCGCGCCGAGGAGGACGACGCGGCGTCCGACGAGGCGCGCGCTCATGCTTCGACCAGCGTGTGATCGACGATCGCCAGGCGCTCCTTGCCGGGCACGTAGGTGACGTCGGTGATCCCGAGCACCGAGGGCAGCACGTCGGGCGCCACTTTCATCGGTCCGGGCGACGGCGCGGTCCCGGGCGCCGGCTGCGGGAAGCCGGTCGAGCGCGCCGTGTGGAAGGCGATGTTGCCCTCGACCTTCTGGACGATCTGGTGGATGTGCCCGTTCAGCACCGTCACCGAGCCGAACCGGGCGAGCAGCGCCAGCGCCTTGGCGCCGTCATCGGTGCCCCAGCCCCAATCGGCATAGATCGTCCAGAGCGGGATATGGGCGAACACGACGATCGGCGTCGAGGCGCCGTGCGGCTTCAGGTCGGCGGTCAGCCAGGCCAGCTGCTCGTCGCCGAGATTGCCGAGCCCGCCCGCCTTCAGGTCGACCACATTGACCAGCCCGACGAAATGCACGCCGCCATGGTCGAAGCTGAACCAGCCCGAGCCCTTGGTGTCCTTGCCGAAGCGCTCGCGGAACGTGCCGCCATCCTCGATCAGCATGTCGTGCTCGCCGGGCACGACGTAGAGCGGCACGCCCAGCTCCGAGATGATCTGCTTGGCGAGGTCCAGCTCCTCGGGCTTGGAAAGATGGCTGACATCGCCGGTATGGATGATGAAGTCGGGCTTGCGCGGCAGCTTGGCGACCAGCGCCGTCGCCTTGCGCAGCGTGCCGGTCACGTCGGGATTGGCGTCTTTGTTGAAGCCGATGTGATCGTCGGACAGCTGCACGAAGCTCAAACTCGAGGTGGCGGCCTCGGCCGATGTCAGCAGCTGCGAGCCCGGCACGCCGCCGGCCAGAGTCCACAGCATCCCCGTGCCGGCCCAGGCCATGCACTCCAGCATCTCGCGCCGGCGCAGCCCGCCGGCGTCGTCTCGCTCGCTCATCCTAGCCTCCTCGATAGGACGGAACCGCCCGTCAAGCGTGAAGGACCCGGGAGGGAGCAGGATTATTCCCGTCGAATCGACGATGATGCGGCAATATTTTGTTGGCTGCCCAGTCCTCGCTTTGGCACTTCCGCGGCGCTCCCCGACTGGCTACTCTGCGACAAACTGTCCAACAGGATCGGACAGCAGCCGGGAGCGCATCAACCAGCCTGAGCGGGGCACACATGGTAGACCAGGGTGGACTCTATAAGGACAAGGCGCAGGGCATCATCGCGCGGGCGAAGGCGATCATTCTGACGCCAGATGCCGAGTGGCCGATCATCGACGGCGAACCGGCCACGGTCGGCTCGCTCTATACCGGCTACATCATGATCCTCGCCGCGATCGGTCCGATCTCGACGTTCCTTCACTCCGTCGTCTTCGGCTATGGCGGCTTCGGGATTACCTATCGCCCGCCCTTCTTCGCCGCCGTCGCGACCGCGATCGTGAGCTATGCCCTGGCGCTGGGCGGTGCCTATGTGATGGCGCTGATCATCGATGCGCTGGCGCCGACCTTCCAAGGGCAGAAGAGTCAGGTTCAGGCGCTGAAGCTGGTGGCGTATTCCTCGACGGCCGCGTGGCTCGCCGGGATCTTCAACCTCATTCCGTGGATCGGATTTCTCGGCCTGCTCGGCATCTACAGCCTCTACCTCTTCTATCGCGGCCTGCCGGTGATGATGAAGTGCCCG
>DATGFU010000294.1:0-2617 GCA_035308865.1 Allostellaceae bacterium
CCGAGGCCGATTCGCTCGACGGCGTCGGGATCGGCGAGATCGCCATCGGCTGCACGTTGGGTTATCTCGATTTCCGGTTCAGCGAGCTCGGCTGGCGCGACTCGCATCCCCGCCTCGCGCGGTTCTACGAAGGCTTCGGCGCCCGGAAATCGATGCAAGCGACGCTTCCCTCATAGATATCGGGCGCCACGCGCCGGCGCTTGTGCTGGCGCGATCGAGCGCTCATCTATGGGGCCGATTCATCCGCAGGCAGGCCAGAGCATCGTGAACCAGCTTATCGGCGGCGCGCCCGCTGCCCCCGTGTCGATCATCGACACCACCACCGAAACCTTCATGGCCGACGTCATCGACGCCTCCATGACGGTGCCGGTGATCGTCGACTTCTGGGCGCCGTGGTGCGGACCCTGCAAGCAGCTGGGCCCGATCCTCGAGAAGGTCGTCAAGGCGGTGAACGGCGCCGTCAAGCTCGTCAAGATGAACATCGACGAGCACCCGGAGATCGCCGGGCAGCTGCGCGTCCAGTCGATCCCGGCCGTCTTCGCCTTCAAGGACGGCCGTCCGGTCGACGCCTTCGTCGGCCTGCAGTCGGAAAGCCAGGTCAAGGCTTTCATCCAGCGCCTGGCCGGCAAGGCGGCCCAGGCCCAGCCCTCGCCGGTCGATGAGGCGCTGGCCGTCGCCAAGCAGGCGATGGCCGACGGCGACATTGCCTCGGCCGAGAACATCTACAAGCAGGTCGTGCAGCGCCAGCCCGAGAACGCGCCTGCCCTGGTCGGGCTCGCCCGCTGCGCGCTCGCCGCCGGCGATCTCGACGACGCCAAGCGCATCGCGGCGAAGATTCCCGCGGCCGAGGCCAAGTCGGCCGATGTCACTTCGCTGCAGGCTGCGCTCGAGCTGGCCGAGGCCGCCGAGAAGTCGAAGGGTGCGACCGGCGAGCTCGAGCGCCGCATCGCTGCCGATTCCAACGATCACGAGGCGCGGCTGGAACTGGCGGGCGCGCTCTTCGCCGGCGGCTTCCGCCAGGAGGCGATCGACCACTTGCTCGAAAGCTTCCGGCGCGACCGGCAGTGGAACGAGCAGGCGGCGCGCAAGCAGCTGGTCAAGCTGTTCGAGGCGATGGGGCCGACCGACCCGCTGACCGTGCAGTCGCGCAAGCGGCTGTCGTCGCTCATGTTCGCCTGACGGCGGCCGCGAATGACCGGGTCGAAGCTGGACGTGCTGCGCCTGCCCGAGACTTTGCCGATTTTCCCGCTCTCGGGCGCGCTGCTCCTCCCCGGCGGCCGGCTGCCGCTCAACGTGTTCGAGGCGCGCTACCTCGCGATGACCGACGACGCGCTCGCCGGCGACCGGATGATCGGCATGATCCAGCCGGCCGATCCGGAGTCCGCCGAGTTCAACCCGCCGCTCCAGAAGACCGGCTGCGCCGGCCGCATCACCGCCTTCATGGAGGAAGGCAGCCGCTACCTGATCACGCTGACCGGCATCTGCCGGTTCGATGTCGCCAGCGAGCAGCCCACCGAGCGCGGCTACCGGCGCGCGGTGCCCGACTGGAGGGCCTGGGCCGGCGATTTCGAGACCGACGAGGTCAAGCTCGACCGGCCCCGGCTGGTCGCCGGCTTCAAGCGGCTGTTCCAGCGCCACGGCATCGAGACCGACTGGAAGGCGATCGAACAGGCGCCGGATGCCAGGCTGGTGTCGCTGCTGGCGATGATCGCGCCCTTCGGCCCGGTCGAGAAGCAAGGCCTGCTGCTCGCCCGCACCACCGCCGACCGCGCCAAGCTGCTGATCGGCCTCGTCGAGATGGCCCTCGCCGAAGTCCCGGCCGAGCTGCGGCACTGAGATGATCGGCAATCCAAATCCTGACGCTCCGTGCCCCCGTGCGAGGGTAAGCTGAAAATCGATCTTCTTCTGATCCAGCTCGCAATTGTTTTTCTGCCCGGCATTGTCTGGGCACGGCTGGATGCTCACTACGCGCTCAAGACAAAACCTTCAGATTCCGAATTTGTCGTACGAGCGTTTATGTTCGGGCTTGCGAGCTATGCGACGACCTTTCTTTTCTATTCGTGGAGAGGCGTGCCATTTACGGTTGTTGATTTTAGCTCGGCCGGAACACAGAGCGTTGTCACTCGTGATGTTGGGATCGAAGTCTTATGGGCGCTCGGCATCGGCTTAGTTCTGGCTGTTCTATGGATTTACGCGGCAACCTACAAAATCCTGACGCGCGGACTACAAATAATACAAGCGACAAAGAGGTACGGCGATGAAGATGTTTGGGATTATACCTTTAATTCGAGCATAAAGGCCGTCGAATACGTACACTTCCGTGACTTCGATAACAAAGTTATATACGGTGGGTGGGTCAAGGAATTTTCTGAGACCGATAGGCTGCGCGAACTAGTGCTCCGCGATGTACAGGTATATAGTGACCAGGGTGAGCCCTTATACGAGACACCTTTGTTATACCTTGCGCGGAAGCCTGAGAGTCTGTCCGGGAACATTATCATGGGTTGCATAGTTTTCGGAGCATGAGGCGGATTGAGGCGAGCTTGAGGAAGGCGAGCGCCTTTCGATTGAGGCACTCCCAATCCTTGGCGAGCCTTCGGCATCGGCCGAGCCAAGC
>DATGFU010000295.1:0-12876 GCA_035308865.1 Allostellaceae bacterium
GCCCAAGCCTCCCTCTCCGCCCTCGGGGGCGGAGAGGGTCGGGGTGAGGTGGGGCGACGACGGCCCATTGAAGCACAAGCACGGATACGAGGCTGTCGAGCCCGGCCGGCACGCGCTCTGGAATCCCCCACCTCACCCTAACCCTCTCCGCCCCCGAGGGCGGAGAGGGGACATCGGCCATATTCGGGGTGAGATGTGTGCATGCCCTAGCCCACAAGCGGGAGAGGATACTCCGGCGCGCTCCCTCTCCCGCGCAGCGGGGAAGGGGTGGGGAGGGGGCCTCTCTCCGTGACCGCGCCCGTCTGGATCCTGCACGACGGCAAGGTCGGGCTACGGAACCAGGTGCTGGGGGTCGCGGAAGCGGTCGGCCTGCCCTTCGAGGAGAAGCGCCTCGCCATCCGCCAGCCCTGGCGGAGCCTGCCGCCCGCGCTGTGGTTCAAGGCGCTGGCCGCGCCCGGTCCCGGCGGCGACCGGCTGGAGCCGCCCTGGCCGCGCCTCGTGATCGGCGCCGGCGGCCGTGCGGCGGCACCGATGCTGGCGATCCGCGACGCGGCCGATGGCCGCTGCCTGGTCGTTCAGATCCAGACGCCGCCGATCGCTTCCCGGCATTTCGACCTGATGGTCGTGCCGAGCCACGACCGGGTTCGCGGACCCAATGTCATGGTCAGCCGCGGCGCGGTGCACCGCGTCACGCGGGCGGTGCTCGATGAGGCGAGGCGCGTCTGGGCACCGAAGCTCGCCCATCTGCCGCGCCCACGTGTCGCCGTGCTGCTCGGCGGCGGCAACGGTTCCTACCGCCTGACGCCAGAGCGCACACGGTCGATCGCCGACGACCTCGCCGGTCTAGCAAAGGCCGGGTGTGGGTTGACGGTGACGCCGTCGCGCCGCACCGGGGCCGAGGCCGAAAGCATCGTTCGTACGGCGCTGGCCGGCCTGCCCGCCGAGATCTGGGACGGCACCGGCGACAATCCCTATTTCGGCTACCTGGCGCTGGCCGACCACATTCTCGCGACGGCCGATTCCGTGTCGATGATCACCGAGGCGACGGCGACCGGCCGGCCGGTCCAGGTGCTGGCGCTCGACGGCGGCTCGCGCAAGTTCGACCGGTTCCACCGAGCGATGGAAGCCGAAGGCGTGGTCCGGCCCTGGCGCGGCACGATCGAGACCTGGTCTTACGAAGCGCGCGACGACACCGCGGCAGCCGCGGTGCGGATCCGCGAGATGCTCGAGGCGCGGGAGTTGCTCTCCTAGGGTTTGTCCCGATAGCCCTTGAACCCGTGGAGGCCGTAGACCCAGGCTTCGCGGGTCAGGCCGCCGCCGATCGGCACGGTGATGTGGGCGACCTGCTCATGGCTCTCGAAGCGCGACAGCACCTCGCCCGTCTCCCGACGCTGGGTCAGCCAGAGGAAGTCGCCGCCGGGCCTGTCCGGCAGGCTCTGGGTCATCTCGAAGCCGTTGCGGACGCCGCCGCCCGGGTTCCACATCTGCATGTCGAACGGATGCGGCTCCATGTAGTAGATCATCGCCGCCATGAACTCCCGCTCGTCGCCCAACAGCTGCGGCAATCCCTGGCGGATGCGCACTTCGTCGAGGCCGCGGCCGAGCCTTTGCCAGCCATGGACGCGGTGGAGCAAGTCGTACCGCCCGGGTAGAGTGATTCCGATTTTCTGGGCCAGCGGCGCGAGGCTTGCCGCCCCAACGACCAGCGCAACATGTAGCAGGACCGATACCTGGACGAGCACCTCGCGCCCGATTTGCGAGAGCCACGCCACGACGAGCACCGTCGCCGTCACGTAGGTCGGCGCGGACCAGTTCGGCTGGGCCCGCGACAGGGCGGCCACGATCAGCATCACGCAGAGGCTCGGCACGGCAAAGCAAAGCAGCAGCGCTGATCGCCGGTCGGCGAGAGCGCGCCGTCCGCCGGCGACAATCAGCAGCAGCGCCGCGAGAAAGATCGGGCCGAACACCGCCGCCTGGGAGCCGGCGAACTCGGCGAAGGCCAGCGGATGCAGGGCGAAGCTGTGAACGTCGGCATTGTCGCCCGTATGGCGGTAGCTAGCGAACCCATGCATCCAGTTCCAGATGAAGTTGGGCGAGTAGATCGCAAGGCCCAGTGCCAGCGCCGGCAGGAAGCGCCGGAGATGCGGCCGCTCATCCGCGAAGACGGCGAGGTAGAGCAGCGCCGAACCGATCCAGAACCCCATCGCATATTTCGAGAGAAGGCCCAGCCCGATCGCGATGCCGACGAGGCCCCACCATCGCTCGCCTTCCGGTTCGCGCGCCCGCACGAAGGCGTAGGTCGCGAGCGCCCAGAACAGGAGCAGCGGCACGTCGGTCGAGATCACCATGGCGGAAAGCGAGACCGCCGGCAGGGTGACGAAGGCGATGGCCGACCAAGCCGCCACACGCGTGTCGTAGAGCCGCTTGGCGAGGAAAAAGACGATCACGCTCGTGACCGCGTAGGCGACCGGCGCGCCGGCCTTGACCGCGAGGAGCCCGTCGCCGAAGAGGTTGGTCGTCGCCCAGATCATCCAGGCAACCATCGGCGGCTTCGAGAAATAGCCCCAGTCGGGATGCTGCGCCCAAATCCAGTACTGCGCCTCGTCGGGGTAGAGGTCGATCGGGTTTCCTGCCAGCCACGCGAGGCGAACAAACGTCACCATGAAGATGGCGACGAGCGCAATGCGCATAAACGGATCGGGCGCCGGCCCGGCGGGCAGGGCGGCAGGCTTCGTGGACGGCCGTTTCATGATGGCCGCGACCCTAGCCAAGGCCAGGGCGGTGCGAAACGTGATTCTGGCGGGATTGGCTGAAGATGCCGCACCCCTCCCATGGCCGCGTTGCGCCATGCGGTTGCGGACGTGCTATGAAAGCAACTTCCGCCTTTAGCCAAGCCGTATTGTTCCGTCGAGATGACACTAAAGATCGAAACCTTTTCATCGCTGAAGGGCGGCAACAGCTTCTTCAAGGCCATCACCCATCCGGCGGCGGACAGTGCCGTCCTGCTTCGCCGGCTGGCGGGCGCCCGTCGCGTTGCCGTCTACGATCCGCTGGGCTTCCTCGCCGGGTTCGCTGCCTGCCACGACCTGTCGGGCATGGCGATCGAGAATGTCTACGTGCAGTCGGTCTCCGAAATCGGCGCCGAGCGGCTCGGCCGGAAGGCGCGGCTCGTCACTGACCTCGCAGCATCCCAGGCCGATCTCGTCTTCGTCGCGGCGTTCGACGCGGAGCGCCTCGCGGCAGCGATCCGCCATCTCGTGCCGGATAGCGCCGAGATCGTGTCGCTGGACGCGATGCGGCTCGACGACCCGCTTCTCACCAGTAAACGCAGCTATCTCGATCCGCTGAACTTCGCGACCAACTTCGCCTTCTTCCGCGACGCCGGGCGCCAGCACACGCGGCTGGTCACCGCGAATTACTGGACCGGCTACGGCGCCGCCGCTCCGATCCTGTCGCTGACGCTCTTCGCCGGCGACGGCAGCGTGCTCGCCCGGTGGCAGGAGCCGCTCGGCGGCGAGGGCGCCTCGGTGGTCATCGACAGCCGCGAGGTTCGCTCGCGCTTCGGCCTGGGCGAATTCACCGGGCAGCTCTTCCTGCACGTGATCGGCGCCGCCGGGCATGACGTGGTGAAGTATGCGCTCGACACGATCGAGGCGGAGGGCCCCAGCCTCAGCTGCACCCATGACGCCAATGCCTGGCCCGCCGATTTCTACGCCGGCCTGCCGGCGCCGCGCGACGACGAAAGCGTGACGCTCTGGGTCCAGAACAGCCTGCCCTTCCCCATCCCCGCCGGCGAGATCAGGCTCAACCTGATGGGCGATTCGCAGAGCGTCGCCTTCGCCGAACCGGTGCCGCCCTTTGCGAGCCGGCCGGTCGATGTCGCCGCGCTGCTCCCGGACGCGCGTTGGCCGCAGCAGATCGAGATCACCGCCGGCCGCTACATCGTCCGCCCACGCTACGAGGTCACCCGCGGCGAGCGGCGGCGGATCGCGCATCCCAATGTCGAACGCATCGACCTCAAGCCGACCGGCGAGCTGGCCGAGCTGGCGCCGATCCTCGGCAAGGGCTTCATCCTGCCGGCGCCGATCCTGCCGACGGAACGCTGGCGGAGCCTGGCGCTGCCGACGCCGATGGCGACGACCCAGATGATCCTGCCGATCCAGGCGATCGCCTACGACGAGTCGGGCCGAGAACTCGGCCGCCATCGTTTCGGTCGGCTCGCCCGCGCCGAGTCGGTGGCGCTCGACCTCGACACGTTGCTCGGCGTCCCGCGGCCCGCCTTCGGCCATGTCGAGCTGACCTACGACTGGTTGTCGGGCAGCGAGGCCGATGGATGGCTCCATGCGCTTTTCCGCTACGAGGACCGTACGAGCGGCCATGCGGCGGAGACCAGCTTCGGCTCGCACATCTTCAACACGGTGGCAACCTGGCGCGATGAGCCGCAATCCTACAGCGGCCGGCCGCCCGGGCTTTCGACCCGGCTATTCCTGCGGATCGGTGAGCCGGACCATGATACCATCTGTCATCTGATATACCCCGCCTCGACCCCTTGGCATGCTCGCTCGACGACACATCTTTTACTGGTGGGCCGAAACGGCAGCGAGGTCGCCCGGCGAACGGTCGAGATTCCCTGTGGCGGGTCGTTGTTCTGGCGCGTCGGCGAGATGTTCGCCGCAACCGAACGGCGTGCGGCCGAGGGCGGATCGATCGTCGTCAGGGACCAGACCTGCCGGCTGTTCGGCTATCACGGGCTCGAGGGAAGCGGTGGCCGGTTCAGCTTGGACCATATGTTCGGGTTTTGACGGCGCCTACCCACAACTGCTAGACTGAAAAGATGTCCCAGCACTACCGGACCAAGGTTCTGATCATCGGCGCGGGCCCGGCCGGGTATACCGCCGCGATCTATGCCGCGCGGGCCAATCTCAAGCCCGTGCTGGTGCAGGGGCTGCAGCCCGGCGGCCAGCTGATGATCACCACGGATGTCGAGAACTATCCCGGCTTCGCCGACGTCATCCAGGGCCCCTGGCTGATGGAGCAGATGCGGAAGCAGGCGGAGCATGTCGGCACCGAGATGGTGTTCGACGTCATCACCGAGGTCGATCTGGCGCGCCGGCCGTTCGTCGCGCGCGGCGACAGCGGCGACGAGTACGTCGCCGACACGATCGTCATTGCAACCGGCGCCGAGGCGCGCTGGCTGGGGCTGCCGAGCGAGGCGGAGTATCGCGGCTACGGCGTCTCGGCTTGTGCCACCTGCGACGGGTTCTTCTTCCGCGGCAAGCGTGTGGTCGTGGTCGGCGGCGGCAACACGGCCGTCGAGGAAGCGCTCTATCTCACCAACCACGCCGAGAGCGTCACGCTGATCCATCGTCGCGACCGGCTGCGGGCGGAGAAGATCCTGCAAGACCGGCTGTTCCGGAATCCGAAGATCCGCGTCGTCTTCAACGCCGTGGTGGAGGAGATCCTGGGCGAGACCGATCCGCCCCGGGTCACCGGCTTGCGGCTGCGCGACACGCTCACCGGCGAGTCGCGCGTGCTGCCGACCGACGGGTTCTTCGTCGCCATCGGCCACAACCCAGTCACCGGATTGTTCCAGTCCAAGCTTGCGCTGGATCCTGACGGCTATATCGTGACGGCGCCGGATTCGACGGCGACGAACATCCCGGGCGTCTTCGCGGCAGGGGACGTAAGGGATAAGATCTTCCGACAGGCAGTAACGGCGGCCGGCATGGGTTGCATGGCGGCGCTCGAGGCGGAAAAGTACTTGGCCGCTGCGGAGGATTCGCAGGCGCTCCGTGCCGCGGAATGAATGAGCAGGCTGCACGGGTCGCAGTAGGGGGGTAGCGATGGACTGGGACAAGCTCCGGGTCTTTCATGCAGTCGCCGAGGCAGGCAGCTTTACCCATGCCGGCGACTCGCTGAATCTCAGCCAGTCGGCGGTGAGCCGGCAGATCAGCGGGCTCGAGGAGAGCCTGCAGGTCCCGCTGTTCCACCGCCATGCCCGCGGCCTGATCCTGACCGAGCAGGGCGAGCTGCTCTACCGCACCGCCCGCGACGTGTTCGCCAAGCTGTCGATGACCGAGGCGATGCTGTCGGAGTCGAAGGACCGGCCGAAGGGACCGCTCAAGGTCACCACCACGGTCGCCTTCGGCTCGTTCTGGTTGACGCCGCGGATCAAGGAGTTCCTCGACCTCTATCCCGAGATCACGCTGACGCTCATCGTCGATGACGGCGAGCTCGACCTCTCGATGCGCGAGGCCGACGTCGCCATCCGCATGTCGCCGCCGCGCCAGCCCGATCTCGTGCAGCGCCACCTGATGACAGTGCGGTCCTACGCCTTCGCCTCGCCGGACTACATCAAGAAGCACGGCAGCCCGGCCAAGCCCGAGGATCTCGACAGTCACCACCTGATCATCTACGGCGAGGACCAGCCGCCGCCGACCCATGCGACCAACTGGCTGATCGATTCCGGGACCAAGCCGGGCGCGGAGCGGCGGGCCATCCTCAAGGTCAACAACATCCACGGCATCTACCGCGCCGTGCAGAGCGGGCTCGGGATCGGCGCCATCCCGAACTACATGCTGCCCGAGGCCTCCGAATTCACGCGCGTGCTGCCGGAACTCACCGGCCCCACGATCGAGGCCTATTTCGTCTATCCGGAGGAGCTGCGCCCGTCGAAGCGGATCGCCGTGTTCCGCGACTTCCTGATCAAGAAGGTTCAGGAAGCCAAGCTGAACTAAATCGCTTTCCCGGCCGTCTCTAGGAGACGGCCCGCCAGCAGCACGTTCAACGCTTCCCCAACCCGCAAGGAGGACCAGAGTGTCTGACGATGACGTCACGCTTGAAGATCTGCAGAAAGTTTACAAACGCCTCGAAGTACTGGAGGCTGGACTTAAGGAGTGCAACCGCCTTCTGAAGATCCAGGATGATTACGACAAGGACATGAACAAGATCATTGTCGATCAGACGAAGACGTTCCGCACGGACATCGACAAGCTCGATACGCGCGTGTCGCAGATCGAAAAGAAGATGCCGAAGAAGTAGTCGGCAATACAGACAAGGAGGCGGATGTTACAGATGCGGCAGCGAGCCGCGGGCCGGGTCCGCCTACCAACCACCCCGTTCAAGCCAGAGATCAGCCTCGTCCAACCGGTCGTTGCCCCAGAAGGGCTCGCCATCGGCAAAGAGGAAGGGCGAGCCGAAGACCTGACGGCTGATCGCCTCGTCGACCTCCTGCTTCAGCAATGACTTGACCTCGGGAGCCTGGATCCCCGCGAAGACCGCCTCCGGATCGAAGCCGGCATCGGCCGCGACCGCGACCACCGCCTCGATCGGGCAGATGTCCCGCCCTTCGCCGAAGGCGGCGTGGAACAGCGCCTTGCCCAGCCGGACCGCCCCCGCCTTGTCGGTCTGGGCGACATGGTAGAAGGCGCGGCAGGCGGTCACGGTGCCGAACGGGAACTGCTTCGGCAGCACGAAGGGTACGCCGTAGCGCCGCGCCGCCCGCGGCACGTCGCGCAGCATGTAGTCGCCCTTCATGAGCTGGCTGGACAGCGGCACCGTGTTGGTCAGCTTGAACACCGCGCCGAGCAGGAAGGGCCGCCATTCGGCCGCAATGCCGTGCCGTGACGCCACCGCGTCGACGCGCGTGCCCGCGAGATAGCCGTAGGGCGACGAGAAGTCGAAGTAAAACTCAAGCCGGTGCGCCATCACGCCTCCTGCCCGCACCCTACCACGGGATCTCTTCGCCGTTCCACGCGAAGAACCGGCCGCTGCGGTCCAGGTCGAGCGCGTCGATCACGCGGCGCATGCCGGCGACGCTGTCCTCCGGCGTGAGCTCGGCCCGCGGGCCGCCCATGTCGGTCTGCACCCAGCCGGGGTGCAGCACCGCGCAGGCGATGCGGGAAGACCGCCAGTCGACGGCAAGCGACCGCCACACCGCGTTGAGCGCCGCCTTCGACGAGCGGTAGACGTAGAATCCGCCGCTTTCGTTGCCCGCCACGGATCCCAGCCGGCTCGTCAGCGCCACCGCCTTCTTGCCCTTGCCTTTTTCGAGATTGGCGCGGAAGGCCCCGGCGAAGGCGATCGGCCCGATCGTGTTGATCTGCAGGACCTCCATCCAGCTGTCGCGATCGACCATCTCCGGCGTCATTGCGCGCGGGCCAGACACGCCGGCATTGGCGATCAAGAGGTCGATCGGCAGCGATTTCAGCTCCCGCGCCAGCTCGTCGAGCGACGCCTTCTCGGTCACTTCCAGTCGGTGGACCGAGACCGACTCGCCAAGCCCCTGCAGCGCCGTCGCGGCCTCGGGATGGCGGCAGGCGGCATGGACCCGCCAGCCGGCTGCGGCATATTGCCGGGCGAATTCGAGGCCGATGCCGCGGCTCGCCCCCGAGATCAGCACGGTCGGCACGGCAGTGCTCACTGCAGCCGCTCCACCGCAACCGCGGTCGCCTCGCCCCCGCCGATGCACAGCGCGGCAACACCCCGGCGCAGCCCGTACTGCTCCAGCGCCGACAGCAGGGTCACGATGATCCGCGCGCCGGAAGCGCCGATCGGATGGCCGAGCGCGCAGGCACCGCCATGGACGTTGACCTTGTCGTGCGGCAGGTCGAGATCGCGCATCGCCGCCATGGCCACCACAGCGAAGGCCTCGTTGATCTCGAAGAGATCGACATCCTTCGCCGACCAGCGCGCCTTTTCCAACACGTTCGCGATCGCCTTCACCGGTGCGGTGGTGAACCAGGCCGGCGCCTGGGCATGGCTGGCATGGGCGCGGATCACGGCGAGCGGCCGGACGCCGCGGGCCTCCGCCGTGCTCTCGCGCATGACGACGAGCGCCGCGGCACCGTCGGAGATCGACGAGGAATTGGCCGCCGTAACCGTGCCGCCGTCGCGGAAGGCCGGCTTCAGGGTCGGGATCTTATCGGGCCTCGCCTTGAGCGGCTGCTCGTCGGTCTTGATCTCGGTATCGCCGCCGCGGCCCTTGATCACCACCGGCACGATCTCCGCCGCAAACCTGCCGCCTTGGATCGCACGTTTCGCCCGGTCGAGCGAGGCCAGCGCGAACTCGTCCTGGGCGGCACGGGTGAACTGGTAGTGCTGGGCCGTATCCTCGGCGAACGTGCCCATCAGCCGACCCTTGTCGTAGGCATCCTCGAGCCCGTCGAGGAACATGTGGTCGAGCACCTTGCCGTGACCGAGCCGGTAGCCGGACCGCGCCCGGTCGAGGAGGTAAGGCGCGTTCGACATGCTCTCGAGCCCGCCGGCCACGACGATCTCGGCGCTCCCGGCGCGGATCAGATCGTGGGCGAGCATCGCCGCCTTCATGCCCGAGCCGCACATCTTGTTGACCGTCGTGCAGCCGACCGAGTCGGGCACGCCGGCGCCGATACTCGCCTGCCGCGCCGGCGCCTGGCCGAGCCCGGCCGGCAGCACGCAGCCCATGACGACCTCGTCGACCTGGTCGGCGGCGACGCCGGCGCGCTCGAGCGCCGCGCGGATCGCCGTCGCGCCCAGCGCCGGTGCCGTCACATCCTTGAGATCGCCCTGAAATCCGCCCATCGCGGTGCGCGCCGCACCGGCGATGACAATCGGGTCCGTACCCATTCCACGTCTCCAATCACCGGCGACGACCGGTTGAGTTGTCATCATATCCGTCACGAGTTCGGCGAGGCCCCGGGATTTCGCAACCGGCACCGGCGGCTCAGGCCGTCTCCCGGTAGAGCTCGCGGCCGATCAGCATGCGTCTGATCTCCGACGTGCCGGCACCGATCTCGTAGAGCTTGGCGTCACGCAGGAGCCGGCCGGTCGGGTAGTCGTTGATGTAGCCATTGCCGCCCAGCACCTGAATCGCCTCCAGCGCCATCCAGGTTGCCTTCTCGGCCGCGAACAGGATCGCGCCGGCGGCATCCTTCCGCGTCGTCTCGGCCCGGTCGCAGGAACGGGCGACGGCGTAGACATAGGCCTTGGCGGCGTTCATCACCGTGTACATGTCGGCGAGCTTGCCCTGCATCAGCTGGAACTCGCCGATCGGCTGCCCGAACTGCTTGCGCTCATGGACATAGGGCAGGACGACATCCATGCAAGACTGCATGATGCCGAGCGGCCCGCCGGCCAGCACCGTCCGCTCGTAGTCGAGCCCGCTCATCAGCACGCGCACGCCGTCGTCAACCCGGCCGAGTACGTTCTCCTCGGGCACCTCGCAGGATTCGAATACGAGCTCGCAGGTATTCGAGCCGCGCATGCCCAGCTTGTCGAGCTTCTGGGCCCGCGAGAACCCCTTCATGCCGCGCTCGACGATGAAGGCGGTGATGCCCTTCGGGCCCGCCTCCGGCGTCGTCTTGGCGTAGACGACCAGCGTGTCGGCGTCGGGCCCGTTGGTGATCCACATCTTGGTGCCGTCGAGCACGAAGCGGTCGCCGCGCCGCTCGGCCCTGAGCCGCATCGAGACGACATCCGAACCCGACCCCGGCTCGGACATCGCGAGCGCGCCGACCTGCGTGCCGGCCACCAGCCCCGGCAGGTACTTGCGCTTCTGCGCTTCGCTGCCGTTCAGCTTGATCTGGTTGACGCAAAGATTGGAGTGCGCGCCGTAGGAAAGGCCGACCGAGGCGGAGCCGCGGCTGATCTCCTCCATCGCGACGACATGCTCGAGATAGCCGAGCCCGGCCCCGCCATACTCCTCCGGCACGGTGACGCCGAGCACGCCGAGCGCACCCAGCTTGGGCCAGAGGTCCATTGGGAACTGATTGTCGCGGTCGATGTCGGCGGCGCGCGGCGCGATCTCGGCGGCGGTGAAGGCCTGCACCGAATCGCGGATCATGTCGGCCGTCTCGCCGAGATCGAAGTTCAGGGTGGGCGCCTGATTCGCCAGCATTGTCGTTCGGGCTCCGGCTGAAGGGCGGCTCCCTTCTACCGCGCGCACCGCCCCCTGCCCAGTCGCCTCGCGTCAACTGCCGCCTCTCGTCAACTGCCGCCTCTCGTCAACGCTGGCTGGCGTCATCCTCGCGACGTGTCACGCGTTGGCGCCGGTGGCCTGAGCACGAAGCGCTTGGTTTTCCGCCTCCAGCGCGGCGATGCGGGCGCGTAGCGGCGCCACCGCCGCCTCGATCTCCGGCATCGTGTAGCGCGGCGTGATGTGCTGCGGGCAGTTCCAGTCGAAGGTCTTGAGATGGAGGATGAACGCCCGCTCGGGCCTCGCCTTGTAGCCGGGCTCGAGGAGACGCGCCGCCAGCTCCGGATCGGCCGTGAGGTCGCGCACCTCCGCGTGGGCGAGGATCTTGAGGCGCGCGCGGTGCGGATAATCCATCAGGAACAACGCCACGCGATCGTCGGCGCCGACGTTGCCGAGGCTGAGATACTGGCGGTTGCCGCGGAAATCCGCGAAGCCCAGCGTCGTATCGTCGAGCACCTTGAGGAAACCCGGCGGCCCGCCGCGATGCTGCAAATAGGGCCAGCCCGATTCCGACACGGTGGCCATGTAGAAACTGTCCCGGGCCGCGATGAACGCTTTCTCGTCCTCGGTGAAGCGGTCGAACGTGCGGTCATGGCCCGCCCGCTCCCACATCTCGCTGCTGCCGTTGGCCGCCTGGGCGGCACGGACGCTCGGCGTCGCGAGCGTGTCGAGGAACCCGTACGGCATGGCCTCCCCTCCTGCGAATCCAGTAACGGCACAGTAGATGATAGCGCCTGCGCCTGGCGATAATAGGGGTACTTGACAAGATTTTATTGCTGAACCAGCAATGAACGGATGGATCGGCTCGATGCGATGCGCATCTTCGTCACCGTCGCAAGGCTGGAGAGCTTCGTCGAGGCGGCACGGCAGCTGCGGCTGTCGCCGTCAGTCGTGACCCGGGCGATCGCGCAGCTCGAGGATCGCCTGGGCCTCGTCCTTCTCAACCGGACCACCCGGTCGGTCCGTCTGACCGAGCAGGGTGAGATCTATCGTGAGAGCTGCCGGCAGATCCTGGACGATGTCGAGGACGCCGAGCGGCGGGTTCGCGGCGAGGCCGCGGCGCCGCGCGGCGAGCTGACGATCTCGGCGCCGATCGTGTTCGGACGCCTCCACGTGCTGCCGATCATCACCCGCCTGCTCCGCGAGGAGCGCGCCCTCGCCGTCCGGCTGAGCCTGTCGGATCGCAATGTTCACCTCGTGGAGGAAGGGGTCGACGTGGCCGTCCGGATCGGCGAGCCGGCGGACAGCGCGCTCGTCGGTGTCCGGTTGGGCGAGGTCAGCCGCATCGTGGTCGCCGCGCCCGCCTATCTCCGCACCCGCGGCGTGCCGGATCGGCCCACGGCGCTGGCCGGCCACGACATCATCCGATTCGACGGCGCGGCCGCGACCAATGAGTGGCGCTTCTCCGACGGATATTCGGCACGCGTCGAGCCGCGACTGACGGTCAGCAGCGCCGACGCCGCGATCCTCGCCGCCGAGGCCGGGCTGGGGATCACGCAGACCCTCTCCTACCAGGCCAGAGCCTCGGTGACCGCCGGCCGCCTCGTGCCGATTCTCCAAGGGTTTGCCCTACCACCGGTCGCGGTCAACGCCCTTTACCCGGCGAAGCGCATCGCCTCGGCCAATGTCGCGGCCTTCGTGAAGGCCGCACGCGACCATTTTCGGGCCGATCCCCTCCTTCCCGTGGAGGCCTGGGTAATCTCGGCTTCCGCCTAGACGACGGATGCGGGACGCGGCGTCGGCCGTATTGACCCGCGGGGCAATTCGCATAATCTTGTCAATGTCATGCTGTTCGCCAAGATCCTTCGTTCGATCGTCCGGTCCGGCAGCCTGCGTATCATCGACGGCGCCGGCCGTGACCATCTGATAGGTGACGGCTCACCGCCGACCGTCACGCTGCGCTTGGCGATGCGCCGCCTCGG
>DATGFU010000296.1:0-5310 GCA_035308865.1 Allostellaceae bacterium
GAACCCCGGCACCGGCTGCCTGCCGAACCCGCGAGAGATACAGCAGGTCTTCGGCGGCGGCCGCTACTGCGTCGCCACGGAACAGCGCATCCAGTACTGCCTGTTCAGCGACTTCCTGTCCTGTAATTCCGACGCTCAGACGCGCCATGGCCTCTGCTACGACCGGCAGGCGCTCGGTCCTGCCGATCCGTACCGCTATGACACGCGCCGGCCCTATTGACCGCGCCGCGGTCGCGACGCCGCTAACGCGACAGCGTCATCGCGAGAGTGTACAGCGTCGGCCGCAGCAGCTCGCGGTAGGTCGCATAGAGCGCATAAAGCGGCAGCGCCACCTGCTTCGGCACCGAGACGCGCTCTCGCGCGGCATAGCGCTCGTAATATTTGTCGAAGAAATACCGGGTGTAGTGAACCGACCAGTAAATCCGGTGAAACCGGCGTACCCGCTGCCCGCCGGTCCGTACCTGCGACATCGGCAGGTGGATGCTGTGGCAGTCGTTGGTGACGTAGATGTCGTAGCCGTTGACGAAGAGATTCATCTGGAAGTCGGTCTCCTCGCGGTAGCCGTTCCCGCGCGCGTAATGCCCGTCGAAGGGATAGCGCAGCAGCAAGGATCGCCGCGTCAGGATGATCGCATTGGTGAACGGCATCCGGAGGTCGCCCTCGAACCGCGCGCCGTTGGCGACCTCGCAGAGCACCCGGTTGAACGGCCGGCCGCCGCGCAGCCCGTGGCCGAAGCGGCGCAAGGCTTCCTCGGGGGTCTCGCCGTCGAGCATGTAGACCCGGCGGCCGGAGATCGCGCCGGCGCCGAGCGCTTCGAGCTTCTCGCGGCAGATGCGGGCATAGCCCGGCTCGAGATACTCGTCGTCGTCGCAGAAGAGGACATATTCGCCGGTCGCTATCGCAGCGCCGACGTTGCGCGACTGGGAGGCGCCGCGGCGCTCCGGATTCCGCACCACCTGACACGAAATTTCGGGGTGGCTGCGCGCGATCTCGGCGATCACCGCCGCGGTGTCGTCGTCGCCATGATCGTCGACGAACAGGATTTCCGAGACGCCTTCCTGGGTGAAGTAGCTCGGCGCCACGAGCGCCAGCGTGTGCGCCCGATTGCGCGTCGGCACCACCAGGCTGATCGCCGAGGAACGTGTTTGGTGCGTGTGCATTCACCCGAGGTAGTGGTGCGGGACCCTGCCTGTCGCCCGGGCATTGCGTCGCAGCAAGGCGGAGGCGGCCGATGAAAGTCGCAATGATCGATCCATCTGCGTTCACGGCTCCCTACGACTTCGCGTTGGCGGCGGGGATCGCCGAAACCGGCAGCGAGCCACGGCTGTATCTCGGGAATCTGCCGCCCGACGACCGGCGGCGCGGCGCCCCGGGCGTGGTCGAACTGTTCTATCGCGGCCTCGACCGGCCGCCCGTCGCCAACCTGCCGAAAGGACTGCGGCGGTTGCTGAAGGGGTTCAGCCACGTCTCGGGCATGCGGCTTCTGGTCGAGGTCCTCCGCGACTGGCGGCCCGACGTTATCCATTTCCAATGGTTCCCGCTGCCGATCGTCGACCGCCGTTTCCTGCCGGCGCTCCGGCGCATCGCGCCGGTCGTCGCCACCGTTCACGATTCCAATCCGTTCAACGGCAATCCGACGAGCCGGCTGCAGGTCCTCGGCACCCGGTCGGTGCTCGGCCGGACCGACGCGCTGATCGT
Source organism: Allostellaceae bacterium (assembly GCA_035308865.1). Classification (GTDB taxonomy): domain Bacteria; phylum Pseudomonadota; class Alphaproteobacteria; order ATCC43930; family CGMCC-115725; genus DATGFU01. Next base: position 1,699 of record DATGFU010000296.1, read on the forward strand.
CCACACCGAGCAGGCAGCCCAAAGGCTTCGACGGTCCGGGCTGGGCGCGCGACGGATCGTCCGCATCCCGCACGGCCCGCTCCATGACACCGCCCCGGAACGCGAGCCGGTCCGCCGCAGCACCATCGAGTTCCTGCTGTTCGGCAAGCTCAAGCCGTACAAAGGCCTCGACGTGCTCATCCGGGCGACCGCCCTCCTCCCGCCGGATGTGAGGCAGCGTTTCCGCGTGCGCGTCGTCGGCCAGCCCTACATGCCGATGGGACCGATCTTCGAGCTCATGGAGTCGCAGGGCGTCGCCGATCGCTTCCTGTTCGACCTTCGCTTCGTCGCCGAAGCCGAGATCCCGGCGCTGTTCCGCCAGGCCGATGCGGCGGTGTTCCCCTACCGGGAGATCGATGCGAGCGGGATGCTCATGACCGCGCTCGCGGCCGAGCGTCCCGTCATCGCTTCGGCTCTTGGCTGTTTCGCCGAGCTGCTGCGCGACGGCGAGACCGCTCTTCTCGTGCCTCCCGGCGACCCGGTGGCCTTGGCGCGTGCGCTCGGGCGCATCGTCGGCGACGAGGTCCTGCGCTGGCGCCTCGCCGAGGCCGGGCGGCAGCTCCAGGACAACCTGCCCGGCTGGAGGGAGATCGGCGAAGCGACGCGGGCGCTCTACGATTCGCTCGTCGGCAACCCGCCGGTGCGCAGCGGACTTGCGGCCTAGAGGGGCCCGATCATGATCTCGATTGCCATCGCTCTGATCCTCACCTTCCTGCTGCTCGCCCAGCACCCGTTCGGGACGTACCCGCTCTCGCTGATGGCGCTCCGCGGGCTCCTGCGGCACCCCTCGAACCCGCCGCCGCCCTCGACTGCCGTGCCGCGCCTGGCCATTTGCATGTGCGCTTACAACGAGGCGAGCGTCATCGCGGCGAAGTGCGAGAACCTCATGGATCTCAGGCGGCGCCATCGCGATCTCGAGATTCTCGCCTATGTCGACGGCGCGACGGACGAGACGGAACAGGTCCTGCGACGCTACGAGCCGGCGATCACCGTCCACGCCTCGCCAGAGCGCCGCGGCAAGACCCATGGGATGAACCTGCTGGTGGCGTCGTGCACCGCCGACATCGTCATCTTCACCGATGCCGACGTGATCCTCGACCCGGACGTTCCCGAGCGGCTCTCCCGGTACTTCGCCGATCCCGAAATCGGCTGCGTCTGCGGCCATGTCCGCCAGTCCGGCGGCAACCGGTCGGCCACCGCGGCCACCGGCTCGCTCTATTGGCGGCTGGAGGAGCGGATCAAGCAGCTCGAGAGCGATCTCGGCTCGGCCGTGGGCGCCGACGGCTCGCTCTTCGCCATCCGCCGCGAGCTGCATCATCCGCCGCCGGAGTCGATCATCGACGATATGTACGTCTCGCTGATGATCCTGCTGGACGGGTATCGCATTGTGCGTGCGCCCGACGTGCATGGCTACGAGGCGGCCACCGAGCGGCTCGGCGACGAATTTCGCCGCAAGATCCGCATCGCCTGCCAGGCCTTCACGATCCACCGGATGCTCTGGCCGAGGCTGCAGCGCTGCAGCCTCCTGACGGTCTACGAGTACGTCTCGCACAAGCTCCTGCGCTGGCTCTGCATCTTCCACCTCGCGCTGGCCGGCGTGGCGGCGATCGTCCTTCTGGCGGCGGTCGACCGTCTCGGAGAAGGTTTGGTCGTGGCGGCCGTCGCGGTCGCGGCGCTCGCCATCGCCTACCGCCTCCGCGTGCCCAAGGTGAAGCAGGCGGTGAGCATCCTTGCAGCGCTGACAGGCGCCGGGATCGGCGTCATCCGGTCGCTGCGCGGCGAGCAGTTCCGAACCTGGCCATCGACCTCCTCGCTCCGCGGCACCGCAGAGAGCCGATGACCTCGACGACGACGTTCGGCCGCCGCCTGTTCCCTGCCGGAGCACTCGAGGAGCCGTTGCCTTTCGCGCGGGCGGACGCCAGAACGGCCGAGCGCTTCAGCCAGCTCTGCCAGCGCGTGCTGCTGGGCGGCGCCATCGTCTCGACGACGCTCCTGCAGAAATTCGCGCTGCCCGTTGCCGGCGACACGCCGATGTCGGTGGGCCTGATCCTGATCGGCCTCCTGACCGGGATCGGCGTCGCCGTCGGACAGCTCCGCGTCCACGGCGGCAACCTGACGCTCTATTTGCTGATGGCCACGACGCTGATGGCCACGCAGATCCTCGGCGGCGAGGAATTCTCCAAGTCGTCGCTGGCGCTGCTGCTAGCGATCCACCTGCCCTACATCTTCCGCTTCCGCGATCCCATCGACGATCCCCGGGCGCCCCTGCGGATCTACCAGGACCTCATGCTGGTGATCGCCATCTGCGGCATCGCCCAGTTCGCGCTGCAATTCGTCATCGGCTGGGAGAAGGCGTTCCTGCTCGATACCGCGACGCCGAAGGCGTTCCTCGATCCCGGCTACCACCAGCTCAACCTGATCGGCACTTTCGGCTTCGTCTACAAGGCCAACGGCTTCTTCATGCTAGAGGCCTCGCTGCTGAGCCAGACGGCGGCGATCGCGATCCTGATCGAGCTGCTCTCCTTCAAGCGCTGGTTCCGTATCGGCATCTACGCGGCGGCGATGCTCGTTGCCTATTCGGGAACCGGTCTCATCCTGCTGGGGCTGCTGGTGCCGGTGATGCTGCTGCGGGCCGGCCGGTACGGCGGGCTGCTGGTCTTCGGCGCCGCCCTGCTCCTGGTCCGCGCCTTCGCCGACGATCTGCACCTCACGATGCTGATCGACAGGGTCGGCGAGTTCTCGAACATCCGCTCCAGCGGGTTCGCGCGGTTTGTCTCGATCTTCTTCCTGATCAACGATTTCCAGCTGAACGATCTGGGGAGCTTCATGTGGGGGCTCGGGGCCGGCTCGATCACCCATATGAACGACGTCACCTACTACCTCGTTCACGACCCGACCTGGGGGAAGATCGTGTTCGAGTACGGCCTGCTCGGCGCGGTTGTCTACTTCCCCTGCTTCATCAGGATGCTGCACCCGACGCGGCGCGACGGCTATGTCTGCGCGGCCCTCCTCATCCAGTACCTGATTCTCGGTGGCTATCTGCTGACGCCGCTCGTGCACGCGCTGTTCCTGTCATTGCTCGTGTGGCCGTGGTCCGGTCAGCCGGCGGCGAGCCGGGGTAGCCCATCCGACCGGCCGCGAGAACCGGTGCGGCGAGAACCGCGCTTCGGCCCGCTGCCGCCGGCGGCAGCGCCAACGTGAGCGCTCTATTCCGCCGCTGCAGCGCGGCGCTGGCCGTGCTCGTCCTGGCCTCTGCGGCGCGCGCCTTCGAGCTCGACGAGCATTTCCACGGAGTCGAGACGGCGCTGCCCGACGGCCCGTCGAAGCTCTATCCGGACCCGCGGCTCTGGGGCTTCACCTTCTGGCCCGGGCTGAAATGGCCCGAGAGCTACGGCGACGGCACCAACTGGCTTGCCGGCAACGGCGAGTGCCAGACCTATGTCACGCCGCTCTCGCCCGTTGCCAAGGCGCTGCCCGAATCCGAGCGCTTCGATCCCTTCGTCATCGACGGCGACGGCCTGCATATCCGGGCGGCGGCGCTCACGCCGGCCCAGACCGCCGCATACAAGGCAG
>DATGFU010000297.1:0-4567 GCA_035308865.1 Allostellaceae bacterium
CTGCGCGCTCCGTCTCCGACAGGCCGTTCCCGGCCAGCAACAGCTCGAATTCGCCGCTCCAGTCGGGCGGGTGCGGGTCGTAGATGCGGCCGGCGGCCTCGCGGAACGTCACCTCGCCGCGCGGCGAAAGCCGGTAGAAGCTGTTTCGCCCGACCCGGTTGCGGTCGACCCAGCCATCGGCGGCCAGCCGCGACATCGCCGTCCGCACCACCCCGCCGCCAACGCCGATCGCCTCGCAGAAGCGGATCAGTGTCCCCAGCCAGACCGACCCCCCGCGCGGCAGAATCGCGTCGCCAAAGACAGTCACGATGAGCGACCAGGTACGCGACGGCTCGGCATGGAGCCGGTCGATCACGTGCCGCAACGGCCCTGCGAGGGCCGCCGCCGGCTCAGCGGCTGCGAGCGAGATCGACTTCATGTGCGGCGCCTGGCGCCTCGATCGCCTTCGCGGCCGCCTCGGCGCCGGCAAGGACCATCTCCGTGACGAGCCTTGCATAGTCGGCACGCGACACCCGGCCGCCCTCGCGGAACCACAGATAATGCCAGTTCAACATGCCGAAGACCGACATGGTGACCGGCATCAGCAGGCCGTGGTCGCGGCCGATCGCCGGCAAGGCCTCGCCCAGCGCCGATGAGAAGACGGCGACCAGCCGCCGCTCCATCGCCCGCAGCACCTCCTGGCGTTCGGCCGGCAGGAGCTTCAGCGCCGAAAGCTGGACCTGGTGCTCGTCGTCGGCCTCGCGATACGCCTCCAGCAGCGCCGCCGCCACGGCGTGGAACCGCTCGCGCGGCAGCTTCGCCGCCTGGGCGGCACGCTCGACTCCTTCGATCAGCTCATCGAGATGGGAGGAGATGATGTCGAAGAGCAGCGATTCCTTGTCGTTGTAATAGTGGTAGAGCAGCGCCTTCGACATGCCGCACCCACGTGCGATCATGCTGATCGAGGCGCCGGTATAGCCGCGCCGTGCGAACAGCGCGCCGGCACGGCGCAGGATCGCGCGCCGCTTGTCATCGTAATCCTGCGCCCGCGGGCGTGGCATGGCAGTAAGCTGGTCCTTGGTTGTCCAGGATGGGATTCTAGGTCTGCGTGCCAGCCTGGTGCAATTCATTTGCCGGCCGGTCGATCGACGAACGAACCCGAGGCCATGTCTTGACTCAAGGCATCCATACGTCTATTCGAAAAGTATCAAAATATTGGAGGGACTGTTGGACTCCGTCGGAGCCGTCGCTGCGTTGGGCGCGCTGGCACATGAGCATCGGCTAGCGCTCTACCGGGCACTGGTCGAGCGCGGGCCGGCGGGCCTCCCGGCCGGCGCGATCGCCGAGCGGCTTGGCGTCGCTCCGTCCTCGCTCACCTTCCATCTGCAGCAGCTGGTCCATGCCGGGCTGATCACCCGGCGCCGCGCCGGACGACAGATCATCTACGCAACCGACTTCACGGCGACGAATGCCCTCGTCGCCTACCTGACCGAGAACTGCTGCGGGCGGGGAGCGGTCACACCGACATGCTGCCCGGAGGCGGCCGAACCGGAAACTCGAACGGAAAGGAGATCGGCGTGAAGCGGTTCCACGTGCATCTGGGTGTGGACGATCTTGCGGCCTCGATCCGCTTCTACTCCACGCTCTTCGCGGCCGAGCCGACCGTCCGGAAACCCGACTACGCGAAATGGATGCTCGATGATCCGCGCGTGAATTTCGCGATCAGCCAGGGCCGAGGCTCCGGCGGCGTTCAGCATCTGGGCATCCAGGTCGAAGACGGGACCGAGCTCGACGAGGTCTACGGCCGCCTGAAGACGGCGGACGCGCCGGTGCTGGAGGAAGGCGAGACCGTGTGCTGCTACGCTCGCTCGGACAAATCCTGGATCGCCGATCCGCAAGGCATCGCCTGGGAGACGTTCCTGACCCACGGCGACAGCGCGGTCTACGGCGGCGGCGCGCCGGCGATCGGCAGCCGGCCGGCCGACGTGAAGGCGCCCTGCTGCGGGCCGGCGGCGTGAGCGAGCGTCCCTGGAGCATCCTCTTCCTCTGCACCGGAAATTCGGCGCGGTCGATCCTCGCGGAAGCGATCATGAACCGGCTGGGAGAGGGGCAATTCGTCGCCTACTCCGCCGGCTCGACGCCAGCCGGCCAAGTCAACCCGCATGCCCTGTCGCTGCTCCAGCGTCTCGGTTATCCGACCGACGGGCTCCGGTCGAAATCGTGGAGCGAATTCGCCCGGCCGGGCGCGCCGCCGCTCGATTTCGTCATCACGGTGTGTGACGACGCGGCCGGCGAAGCCTGCCCGATCTGGCCCGGACGACCGATCAGCGCCCATTGGGGCATGCCCGATCCCGCCGCAGCGAAAGGCAGCGAGCCGGTGATCGCTGCCGCTTTCGCCGAAACCTACCGGGCACTCTTCAACCGCATCAACGCGTTTGCCGCCCTGCCCCACGAGAGGCTGGACCGGATCGCCTTGCAGCGGCGGATGCAGCAGATCGGCGGAGAGGGTGGCGCCTGATCCCGTCCGGCGCATAGCCGCGGAGGCGCTCGGCAGCGCCCTGCTTCTCGCCGTTGTGGTCGGATCCGGCGTGATGGGCGCGCGCCTCGCCGGCGGCATCGTCGGGCTGGCCTTGCTGGCCAACGCCCTCGCGACCGGTGCCGCGCTGACGGTGCTGGTGATGGTGTTCGAGCCCGTCTCCGGCGCGCATCTCAATCCGGCCGTGACGCTGGCATTCGCTTTGCGCGACCGGGGCGGGTGGCGGCTGCCCATGGCCTACGTCGCGGCGCAGATCGCCGGCGGATCGGCTGGCGTGCTTGCCGCCCATGCAATGTTCGCGTTGCCCATCCTGGAAGTGTCGAGTCGGATGCGCGAGGGCGCCGGGCAAGGACTCTCGGAGCTGGTCGCGACGTTCGGCCTCGTGCTGACGATATTCGGAACAGCGGCATCTCGGCCGCGGGCCATTCCGGCCGCTGTCGGTCTCTATATAGGGTCCGCCTACTGGTTCACGGCCTCGACCGCCTTCGCGAATCCCGCCGTGACGCTCGCTCGCTGCCTGACCGATACGTTCGCCGGGATCGCCCCGGCCTCGGCGCCGCAATTCATCGTCGCCCAACTGACCGGCGCGCTCATCGCGATTGCCGTCTGCTCCTGGCTTTTTCGACCGACGCCCCAGCGGGAGGCCGACGGGCCTGCGCCGAACTCAGCGTTGCCGGATAGTGCCGGTTCGCGCTAGGTTGCTCGTTTAGGGTGGCGTCTCCGCCCTTCATCGTCTCGCATGACACGCAGGAGCAATCGTGATCGGCCAACCCAAACCATTGCTCGACCGGGTGAAGATACCGGCCGATCTGAGGGCCTTGCCGGAATCGGACCTGCGCCAGTTCGCCGACGAGCTGCGTCAGGAGCTGATCGAGGCGGTGTCCTATACCGGCGGGCATCTGGGGTCGGGGCTGGGCGTGGTCGAGCTGACGGTCGCGCTGCACCACGTCTTCAACACGCCGGCCGACCGGCTGATCTGGGATGTCGGGCACCAGGCCTATCCTCACAAGATCATCACCGGGCGGCGTGACCGCATCCGCACGCTGCGCCAGGGCGGCGGGCTCAGCGGCTTCACCCGGCGCGTCGAGAGCGAGTTCGACCCGTTCGGGGCGGCGCATTCCTCCACCTCGATCTCGGCCGGGCTCGGCATGGCCGTGGCCCGCGATCTCCAGGGCGGCACGAACAACGTCATCGCGGTGATCGGCGACGGGGCCTTGAGCGCCGGCATGGCCTACGAGGCGATGAACAATGCCGGGGCGATGGAAAAGACCCGTCTCGTCGTCATTCTCAACGACAACGACATGTCGATCGCGCCGCCGGTCGGCGCGGTCTCGGCCTATCTGGCGCGGCTGCTCTCGTCGAAGCAGTTCATCAGCCTGCGCCAGGGCGCGCGGGACCTCGCGACGCGGCTGCCGCACTCCCTGAAGGTGGCGGCCCTCAAGGCCGAGGAATACGCCCGCGGGCTGGTTGCCGGCGGCACGCTCTTCGAGGAGCTCGGCTTCTACTACATCGGCCCGATCGACGGGCACAATCTCGACCACCTGTTGCCGGTGCTGAAGAACGTTCGCGACGCCGAGGACGCCGGCCCCGTGCTGATCCATGTCGTCACCAGGAAAGGGCACGGCTATCCGCCGGCCGAGCAGTCGGGCGACAAGTACCATGGCGTCACCAAGTTCGACGTGGTCACCGGCGCCCAGTCGAAGCCGAAATCGAATGCGCCGCAGTACCAGACGGTGTTCGGCGAGACCCTGACCCGGCACGCCCGGAACGACGCCAGGGTCGTCGCCATTACGGCGGCAATGCCGTCGGGGACCGGGCTCGGCGTGTTCGCCAAGGCGATCCCCGATCGGTTCTTCGATGTCGGCATCGCCGAGCAGCACGCGGTGACCTTCGCGGCCGGCCTGGCGACCGAGGGGATAAAACCGTTCTGCGCGATCTATTCCACGTTCCTGCAGCGCGCCTACGACCAGGTGGTGCACGACGTCGCCATCCAGTCGCTGCCCGTGCGGTTCGCGCTGGACCGCGCCGGCCTGGTGGGTGCGGACGGCGCCA
>DATGFU010000298.1:0-2273 GCA_035308865.1 Allostellaceae bacterium
AGCCGGGCAAGCGTGTTGCTGGTCGAAGACGATCAGCTGGTGGCCGAGGGGACGGCGGAATTGCTGGCCGACCTCGGCCATGCCGTGATCGTGGCCGGCAGCGGAACGAGAGCACTCGAACTGGTGCAGCAATATCCCGGACTCGACCTGGTCATCACCGATGTCACGCTGCCCGGCATGCTCGGCATCGAGCTTGCCCGCCGCATCCGTGGGCTTCGCCCAGAACTCCCCATCGTCCTGTGTTCCGGCCACGCCGAACTGCCGGAGGCCGATTCGCTCGGCCTGCCACGCCTGATCAAACCCTATCGTATCAGTGCTCTTGGCGCCGCCGTCGACGCCGCGCTTGAGACGGCTTCAGCGATCAGGTCGGTTCGACATGATCGCTGAAGCCGTCTCTAATTGATTGAATCAGAGCGCGATTCAGACACCAGGTCGATTCGACCCGGTGTCATCGCGCTGTGAGCAAGCCGGTCGTCCGCTAAGCTTTCGCCGGCAGATCCAAGCGCGGCAGGAGGAGCCGCATCGTCGCGTGCTCCGGATCGCCGCCGAGCGACATCAACTGGCCCCCCCAGTGCCGCGCGATCCCGTGAACCTGCGCCATGCGATTCTGGTCGCACGACCCGTTGGCGCGCTCGAACACGTGCTCGAAGGCGCCGATTGCGCGACCCTCGCCGCCGCCGCGGATCGTCAGCGTGACGTAATCGCCGGCCGCAAGGTCTGCGATCGCCTGCGTCCGCGTCTCGTTCCGGGCGCTGATCACCAACTCGCCGTCGGCCGTCATGCCTTGGCGGGCATGGGTCGCGAGGGCAATGAGGGCGGCCTCAATCTGGCTCCGGTCGGCCCGCGTCGGCCAGAGCCCCTCGGTCAGGTCAAGCCTCAGCCGGACACGCTCTCCGACGACCGCACGGATCAAGCCGTCCATTCCGAGCAGCAGCGCCGGCACGTCGATCTGCCGGCTCTTCGAGGACAAGCGGGACGTGAAGGACATCAGCCGCTGCAGCGACGCCACGCTGCGATCGACTCCCGAGAGAGCCCTCGCCACCCGCATACCCTCGCGGCCGTCGATCTTGTCAGCGTTCATCGAACGCTGCATGCCCTCCAGGTTCAGCTGAATCACGCTGAGCATGTTCATCATGTCGTGGCCCTGCGTGCGCAGGTACCGTCCGGCAGCCTCGAGCCGCTCCGACCACAGCAGCCGCTGCTCAAGCTGCCGCCGTACCGTGATATCGAGGCAGACCCCGTGCAGCGGCGTTGACGCATCGGTGCCTTTCGACCACGAGCCGCGGTCGAGGAACACGCGCTCGGACCCATCGGCGCACATGATGCGATACTCGATGGCCACCGGCTCACGGCCGCGCGCAGCGGCCAGATGCGCAAGCACGCGGGGCCGATCCTCGGGATGAATTCGCGACGGCCACAGATCCGGGCTCTCGACGAAGGCTCGGGACGGAAGGCCGAGCGCGTCCGCCAGGGCGGAGCCCACCTGCCGAGGCCCGGCGAATTGCTGCGCTTCTGCCCGATACAGCACGATGGGGAGCGCCTCGACCAGGGCTGCCTCGTCGCGGCCGAGCCGCCACGGCCGCGGGCGGCCATGCGCCGGGCGGCCGATGCGCCGCGCCGCCATACGGGAATCGGTTCTCACCCGTTCCGGGGCGGCGGCGAGATCTACCATCGGTTCTGCACCAATATCATCGGAGTGCATCTTGGCCCGCGCCGAGTGCCACGCAACGGACCTTTTTGTGGCCAAGAAAATCCGAATGATGAGCGTGCGCGTGGAAAGCTCGTGCGGCGGTTCGGGAAGCGAGCCGCCGGTAAGGCAGCGGAACGGCACGACGGCTCACGTTGCGACTGGCCCGGCAGCGTCAAGCCAGCGCTTGACGGGTGCTGCCGCTGTCGGCTTCATGCGCGCGACTCGACGACTCAGGACAGAACGGAATGGCGGTGGCGAGCAAGGCGGACAAAAAGGTCAAGAAGGAAGAAAGCCTTCTCGAAACCATCCGGAGCCTGGTCTGGATCCTGCTGATCGTGTTCGCGATCCGCACGTTCGTGTTCGAGCCCTTCGTCATCCCGTCGGGCTCGCTGATTCCGACGTTGCTGGTGGGCGACTACGTGTTTGTGTGGAAGCTCGGCTACGGCTACAGCAAGTACTCGTTCCCGTTCTGGAACCCGCCCTTCTCCGGGCGCATCTTCGGGAGCCTGCCGAAGCGCGGCGACGTGGCGGTGTTCCGTCTCCCGCGTGATCCCTCGATCGTCTACATCAAGCGGATCATCGG
>DATGFU010000299.1:0-13148 GCA_035308865.1 Allostellaceae bacterium
TTGACCTGATATCATCGCGCTCCAGGCGGGAAACACCCATGTCGCTGTTCAGCACCATCGAAACCGAGTGTCCCGCCTGCGGCGTGACCTCGCGCTACGAGCTGGCCTTCAGCGTCAACGCCGATCGCCGCCCCGAGCTGCGCGCCCAGATGCTGCACCGCACCTTCCAGCGCCTGACCTGCCCGGCCTGCGGCCAGCTTTTCCGCATCGAACCGCAATTCACCTATATTCATGCCGCCGGACACCAGTTCCTGACCGTCTGGCCGGCCGACGACCTGCCACGCTGGCCGGAACAGGAAGCGCGCGCCGTCAAGACCTTCAATCGCTTCTGGGGTGCCGAGGCCGATCCCGTCGCGGCCCAGATCGGCAGCGAGCTCGTGCACCGCGTCGCCTTCGGCTGGGAGGCCGCGCATGAGAAGATCGTTGTCGTCGAGGCCGGCATCGACGACGTGAGCCTGGAGCTCGCCAAACTCGCCCTGCTACGCACCCAGGACGACATCCCGATCGGCGAATCCGCCCTGCGGCTGGTCGGCATCGACGCGGACAACAATCTCGTCCTTGGCCTGTTCAAGGGCGCCGACGAACACGTCCTTGAACAATATCTCGTTCCGCGCGCCTTGCTTTCAGAGATCGAGGCCGATGCCGAAGCCTGGGCGCCGCTTCGCGAACAGCTCTCGGAGGGTCCTTTCGTCGACATCCAACGCCTGCTCACGGTCCCGGTGGCCGCCTGATCGCTTCAAGACCGCCGCACGTTCCGAGCACTCGGCCTGCCCGCCCTCCAGGTCGCTCACTCCCCCCTCACGCCACCTGCCCGCTCGCCGCCACCTTGGCGTACCACTCGCCGGATTCCTTCACCGTCCGCTTCAGGCCGTTCTTGAAGTCGACGAAGATCAGGCCGAAGCGCTGGGAGTAGCCCTCGGCCCATTCGAAATTGTCGAGCAGGCTCCAGCAGTGGTAGCCCCGCACCGGCGCGCCGTCGCGGATCGCCCGGGCCAGCGCCTTGAGATAGAGGCGCAGATAGTCGATGCGGCGCTTGTCGCGGACGTCGCCATGCGCATCCGGCATGACGTTGTAGGCGGCACCGTTCTCCGTGATCTCGATCGGGATGTTGCCGGTGTGCCGCGCCATTTCCATGACCAGCTCGTAGAAGCCCGGCGCGTAGATGTCCCAGCCGATATCGGTCTTCTCGTGCGGCCCCGCCGCCCAGTCGGCATGGGTGTCGAGGCCGGGCACGCCGTTGCCCTCGGGCGCATGGCGGACGATCCAGCCGCTGTAATAGTTGAGGCCGAGGAAATCGAGCGGGGCCCGGACCAGCGTCTCGTCGCCCGGCCGAAATCCCAGCAATGCGGCCTGCTGGTCCGCCGGCAGCACGCCCTCGGGGTAGCTGCCGGTGAGCGCCGGCTTCACGAACCAGAGATTGAGGAACTTGTACCAGCGCTCGGCAGCCGCCTTGTCCGCCGCCGACGGCGTGGCCGGTGCCATCGGCGCCACATCGAAGGCACCGCCGACCTGCATCGCGGGCCGGATCGCCTTGAGCGCGCGGAAAGCCTTGCCCTGGCCGAGATTGACGGTATGCGTCGCCTTCAGGAAATCGAGCGGATCGGTCCGGCCCGGCGCGAATTTGCCCTCCCAGTAGCCGAGATGGGTGAAGGTCTTGGGCTCGTTGTAGACGGCGAAATGGTCGATGCGGTCGCCCAGCGCCCTGGCGACGATGGTGGCGTAATCGGCGAGCCGGTCGGAGGTGTCGCGGTTGGGCCAGCCGCCGGCATCCTCCAGCACCTGCGGCAGGTCCCAATGGTAGAGCGTCGGCAGCGGCCTGATCCCGGCCTGCAGCAGCGAGTCGATGAGACGCTTGTAGTAGTCGAGCCCCTTATCGTTTGCCGGCCCGCGCCCGTTCGGCTGGATGCGCGTCCAGGCGAGCGAGAACCGGTAGCTCCTGAGATTGAGCTGCTGCATGAGGGCGATGTCTTCGGGATAACGGTGGTAGCTGTCGCAGGCGACGTCGCCGGTATCGCCGTTCTTGATGCGGCCGGGCGTGTGGACGAAGCGGTCCCAGATCGATTCGCTCTTGCCGTCGAGGTTCCAGGCGCCCTCGACCTGGTAGGCTGCGGTCGCCGCGCCCCAGAGGAAATCCTTGGGGAATTCGGCGACGGCGTCCTCGGCGCCGTGGGCCCACCCCGCCGAAAGGCCCAATCCGGCCGGCACGGCCACCGCGGTTCCGGTCAAGGCCAGAGATCCATTGAGGAAATGTCGACGATTCACGGGCGGCGGTTCCTCTTCGGACAGGCCATTCCGCGGGACCTTAGAAACCTTTGACAGCGTTGTCATCGATAATCGTCATGCGATCGGATTTGGGATCGTCGAGAGACGATTCGGGACCGGCTCGAGGCACACCTGCACGTCATTGCGAGCGGAGCGAAGCAATTCAGGGTCGGGACCGTGGCCCTGGATTGCTTCGCTGTGCGTGCAATGACCACCGAGTGCTGCAGCTTCCTGCTAGCTTCCTCCGACCGCCCGCATCAGGAACCCGGAGTGCAGCCCTGCCGGCTCGGTGCAACCGAGAAGGCCGAGATCGCGCTCAACCTCCTCGCGCAGCAGTTCGATCGCCTGGCGTACGCCCGCCTCGCCGGCGAGGGCGGCGGCATAGAGAAACGGCCGGCCGACGAAGACGAATCGGGCGCCCAGCGCGAGCGCCTTCAGCACGTCGGTGCCGCGGCGGATGCCGCCGTCGAGCATCACCGCCATGTCGCCCGAGGCGGCGACAACCTCCGGCAGCACGGCGAGTGACGCCGCGGCATGGTCGAGCTGCCGGCCGCCGTGGTTGGAGACGATGATCCCGTCCGCCCCTGCATTGCGGGCAAGCCGTGCGTCCTCGGCCGACAGGATCCCCTTGATCACGACACGCCCCGGAAAGCGGCCGCGGATGAATTCCAGGTCCAGCCAGTCGAGATCGGTCGCGCGGGCGGCGCCGGCGGTCGAACCGCCGAACATCGGCGGGCCGCGCTCGGCGGTGAAGTTCTCGAAATGCGGAACCCTGCCGAAGACGCTGCGCAGCCCGGTTGTCACCAGCCAGCGCGGATGGGCGAGCGCATCGGCGATCACGCGTGGCCCCAGCCGCAGCGGCATCGACCAGCCGTTGCGGAGGTTGTTCTCGCGATTGGCCGGAACGGGGATGTCCACGGTCACGACCAGCACCTCGTATCCGGCGGCCGCGACCCGGTCGACCAGCGCGGCGATGCCGTCGCGGCCGCTCGGGAAATAGGCCTGGAACCAGCCGCTTGGCGCCGCCTCTCGGACACGCTCCAGCGGCACGGTCGACGCGCCGCTCAGCAGGAATGGAATGCCCGCTGCCGCTGCGGCGCGGGCGAGGATGAGGTCCGCGCCGCACCGCACCGTGCAGGCGCCGCCCATCGGCGCGATGCCGAACGGTGCCGCCCAGGGCCGGCCGAACAAGGGCGTCGCCGTGCTGCGCTCGCGGATGTCGACGAGGACACGCGGTCGGAAGGCCCACGCGTCGAAGGCGGCGCGATTGGCCCGCACTGTGGCCCCGGTCTCCGATCCGCCGGCGATGTAGCCGAACACGGCGCGCGGCAGCCTCCGCCGCGCCGGCATCTCGAGATCGGCGAGCGCCAGCATGTGCGGCAGCGCCGCTTCAGTCACGCCATCGCCCTTCCATGCCGTCGAGCCTCCGGGATCCGCCGCCGGATCATGCCTTCGCGGCCGGATTTCTGCCAGCAGGCCATGTGCTTGCGGGGACCGGCCCGAGCTTTCTCCTGGACAGGGTCGCGCACCAGCGGCTACGCAGCGTCGCGCCTGCCCCGAAAAGGATCGCCGTCACGTCCCGCCGCGTCCTGCCGCTCCTGCTGCGCCGTCCGTTTATCGACCATACCGCGACGCGCGGGCTCCTCTTCGCGCTGCCCATCCTGCTGTGCTTCGCCCCGCTCGCCGCTTCATGGGCGCTGCCGCTGGTGACGCTGGCCATCATCTGGCAGGCGCACGAGGAAGACGTGCTGGCGGTCGGGACCGCCCTGGCCGAGGGCTGGGCCTGGTACCCGCTGCTCGTGGTGCTGGCGGCGTCCAGCCTGTGGGCGCTCGACCGGCAGGCGGCGCTGCTGCTGGCGGCGCGGGTAGCCGGCCTGATCCTGTGCGCGATCCTTCTCGCCGGCACGCTGCGCCGGCTGGCGCCGACGTTGCTCGATGGGCTGCTGACGGCACTCGGCTGGGGCATGGCCGCGGCCGCGTTCGTCGTGGCGGCGGATCTTGCCGCCGGCACGCCGTTGATTCGGCTGCTGCATGGTGCCGCATCGCTCGTGCCGCCCGCCGACGCCTACAGCCGCGGCGCCGTGTTCCAGGCGATCGCCACGGTTCCGCTGGCGCTGGCACTGTGGCGCAACGGCCGGCGGCGGCTCGCGGTCGGCCAGTTGGTCCTTGTGGCGCTCGCGGCCGGGCTGGGCGTCCAGGCGGCGGCGAAGCTGGCGCTCCTGTGTGGCATGGCCGCCGGCGCCACCGTGCTGGTCTGGCCGGCGCTGCGCTGGCTGCCGCCCGTGACGATCGTGATCTTCGCCATCGCGTTGCCCTGGGCGCTGCCGATCTCGCCGTCGCCCGAGACCACGTGCTGGCTGGCCGAGCACAAGCCGAGCGGCCTCCATCGCGTGCTGATCTGGAACTGGGTGGACGCCCGGATCCGCGAGAAACCGGCGCTCGGCTGGGGGCTCGACGCGTCGCGGCGGATGCCGGGCGGAACCGAGCATGTCGCGGTCCGCGGCTGCGACGATCCGCCGGACCGGCTGCCGCGGCTCGACAACGAGGTGCTGCCGCTGCACCCGCATGATGCGGCGCTGCAGATCTGGCTGGAACTCGGCGGACTCGGCATCGCTGCTGCCGCCGCCGCGGTGGCGTCCACCGCGGCCGGCGCGTTCCGCCGCTGGCGCGGGCGCGATGCGGCGCCGCTCGCGGCCATGCTATCGGCAAGCGCCGCGGCGGCGCTTCTGAGCTTCGGGATCTGGCAGGAGTGGTGGCTTGCGTCGCTCGGCCTCGCGGCCGGCATCGCTATCGCGGCGACGCGCGCCATTCGGCCGCCGTGACGACGGCGAGGCCGCTCGATAGGAATGTGCTTACCCGCCCCCAGGGTGTTGTCTGGTGCTATTCTTCAACGTGCTTGCATGCCCGAACGACTTGGTTCTACAGGAACACATATGACCAATCAATTAACTGCAACTCGGCCGGAACGCGTGAGTGAAGCGGTTTGTGACCTGACGGAAGCGTCGGGTCACATCGCGCTCGACGAGGCCGGGACCACCGCCGTTGCGCCGCGCCGTCGTCGCGAGCGTGGCTTCACCTTGCTCGAGCTTCTGGTCGTGCTGGCGATCCTCGGGCTGCTGGTCCTGATGGTGGCGCCGGCCGTAATGCACCAGTTCGGCCACGCCAAGGTCAGCATCGCCAAGACCTCGATCGCGCGGCTGAACCAGGTTCTCGCAATGTATCAGATCGATGTCGGCAACTTTCCGACCACGGAACAAGGGCTTCAAGCGCTGGTGACTCAGCCGTCCGACGCGCCGAACTGGCATGGGCCCTATGTCGAAGGGAGCAAGGTGCCGCTCGATCCGTGGAACCGGCCGTTCATCTACCGCTACCCCGCCCAGGAAGCGCGGCCGGGGCATGAGTACGATATCTGCTCCTACGGGGAGTCGGGCCAGCCCGGCGGCACCGGCGACAACGCGCCGATCTGCAACGAATAGGGGCCTAATCGGCGGCGTCCACGCGTCGCCACTCGCCGATCACGAAGCCGCGATCGAAGCCGGCGCCTAGCCGAACGATCGCCCGCCGGATGAATCGCTCGCCCGAATCGAGCCTGGCGTCGGCGGTGATGGTCACCGCATCGAGACCCGAGCCGTGCGGGATGTCGTCGTTCTCGTCGAGCTGGAGCGAGGTGAAGGCCTTGCGGACCACAGGATCGGCAAAGGCCGGATCGGGGAATCCCGGACGGTAGAGCGTCAGATGCGGCTTCAGCCGGGCGAGAATCTCCGGCGTCATCCCGAGCACGCGGCCGAGCTCGTCCAGCGACTGGAACGGCTCGCCCGGCGGCCCATGGTCGAGCCCGGCGGCGGCGTAGGCGGCGAGAGCCTGCGTATCCGTTTGCTCGCCATTGTTGGTCTCCCGCCAGTTGACGATCGCCGCGGCAAGCTCCGCCGCTTCCCTCTGATCGAGGCCGATCCCGACGAGCAGCGCTTGCAACAGCTCGGGCGGCGCCGTGTTCGGGTTGACCTTGCCGGCCTCCGACTCGATCCGGACCGTCGTGGTGCCGCCGTCGACAGCGAGTCGGTGATCCTTTCCGTCGAGCATCCATTGCGTCGGCGCCGAATCGAGAATGTGGAAAATGGCCTCGTAGACCGCACCGTCGGCGGCCGTCTCGGCCTTGGCCCCGCGCGTGAGGTTGCCGGCGATCCGCGCCTCGCGGCGTCCGGTCGAGGCAAGCTGGGTGACCAGCAGCGAGATCAATACCAGCGCCCACAGCACCAGCAGCAGGGCGAAGCCGCGGTGGCGCCCAGTGCCGATGGCGTCCGTCAATGCGGCAGCACCTTTGCATTGGGATTGGCCACGCCGTCTGTGGGCAGAGTCGGGAGCTCCTGAGGCACCAGCCCGGCATCCTTGAGATTCTCGCGCAGATCCTCGGTCAGCGCCCGCGCCTGGCGCTGGTCCTGCACGACATGCGGGGTCAGCAGGACGACAAGCTCGGTCCGGTTGCGCTTGTTGTTCTGGTTGCTGACCAGCGTCCCGAGAATCGGGATGTCCTTGAGGAAGGGGATACCCGCGTTCTCCTCCGAAACATTATCGCGGATCAGCCCGGCGAGGCCGATCGTCTGGCCGTCCTGGATCGCCACACGCGACTCGATCTTGCGCTCGTCGAAGGTCGGCGAATCGATGCCGGAGGTGCTGGTCGTCCCGGCATCGCTCACCTCCTGCGAGATGTCGAGCGTGACCAGCCCGCCGCTGTTGACGCGCGGGATGACCTCGAGGATCACGCCGGTCTCCTGGTAGGAGACCGAGTTCACGATCTCGGCGTTGGCGGTCAGCGTGCTCTGCGCCGTGCTGTTGAGATAGGGCACCAGGTTGCCGACCTGGAGGCGCGCCGGCTGGTTGTCGAGCACGAGAAGCTGCGGCGAGCTCAGCACGCGCACCTGCGTGATGTCGGACAGCGCGCTCAGCACCCCCTGGACGTTGCCGGCGTCGCCGATTTTGCTGACGGTGAAGCCCGGCGTGGTGCCCTTGAGGTTGCTGAGGGTGCCAGCGGCCGCCTGAGTGAGCAGGCCCTGGATGCCGCCACCCTTGAAGGTGAATTGCGTGCCGTAGGCGAGGTTGTCGGTCAGCGTGACCTCGGCGATGGTTGCGTCGATGCGCACCTGCAGCGGCAGGATGTCGATCTTGTGCAGCATCGACTCGATGGTGCTCTCCTCGGATGGTGTCGCGTAGATCAGGATCGCATTGTTGGTCTTGTTCGGGATGATGCGGATCGCGTTGGCCTCCGCATTGTTCCCCTCCGACGACGACGGCGACAGCGATTCGGTCTCGGCCGAGCCGGTGTCTCCGGTGCCTGAGGACGGGCGCGGCAGCAGGCTGGACCCGCCGCTCGAACCGCTGCTGCCGCCGAGACCGCTCAGCATCGAGGAGCCGCCGCTGCTGCCCAGGCCGCCGCCCCCGAGGCTGCTGCCGAGACCGCCGCCTTGCGAGCCGAGGCCCGAGCCTCCGAACCCGGACGAGGAGCCGATCCCGCCGGATTGCTGCCCGGGCGCCAGCGAACCGGGCTGTTCGGGCTGGGCGGTGACGTTGTTGGGCGTGAAGGCGCGCTGCAGGACGTTCGCCACGTCGCCGCTCTGTCCGTTCTGGACGTAGTAGACATGCCAGGACCGGGCCGTAGCGAGTCGGCTCGTCTCGACCACCCGGAACAGGCGCTTGGCATCGTCGAGGTAGCGCGGCTGCGACGAGACGAGCAGCACCGCGTTGACGCGCTCCATCGGCACGACGCGGACAACGCCGGCAAGCGCGCCCTCGCCTTCCGTCTGGAATACCTTCTGGAGCTCGGCCGCCACCTTGCCCGGATCGCCCGAGGTTACCGGAAAGAGCGCATAGGACTGGCCGGCCAGCATGTCGGTGTCGAAGGTCTTGATCAACGAGATGACGGCGGCCCGCGCGGGTGGCTCGCCGCTGACCACCAGCGCGTTCCGCCCCGGATCGGCCACAAGGCGCACGCCCTCGCCGACATAGGGCTTCAAGGTCTTCTCGAGATCCTTGGCCGAGGCGTAGTGGAGCATCACCACCTCGCCCCCCGCCGTCGGCGCGCTGCCCAGCGCCGGCGAGGCCGCCGCGACCGCGCTCGGAATCACGCGGTAGAGACTGCTGGTCTGCACCAGCGTCGCACCGTTCTGGTTGAGCAGCGTCTCGAGAGTCGGCAGCAGGTCGTCGCGGCGGATCGGCCGCATGGTCTGGATCGTGGCGGCGCCATGGACCGCCGGGTCGATCGTGTAGTTGACCTTGAGAATGCCCCCCAGCACCTGCTTGGCGATCTCACGGATATCCGTGTCCGCGAAGTCGAGCGTGACGTCGCCGCCTTTCTCGCCGGGCATCGGCGGCGGCACGGTGAAGCGTTGCGGTGCCGCAGCCTCGGTGACGGGCTCGGCGGTCGCTGCAGCTTCGCTGACCGTCCCGTTCACGCGTGGCGCCGCGACGCCGGCGTCGCCGGTCACCGGCGGCAGCGAGGTCAGGGGCTGCTGTTGCGAGCGGCAGGAGACGAGCGCCACGAGCGCCGTCGAAAGAAGCAGCGAGCGGCGAATCAATTCCGATTACCCCCAGGAACAGGCGCAGGGTTGTTGGGACCCGGCATTGGCCGGGGCGGGATCGGCCCGCCCGGTCGGTTCGGCACCCCGGGCTGGACGTTCGGCTGAATCCCGCGCCGGGGATCAATCGTGAGGCCAGCTGGATGCGAGGCTATCGCGCCAGCAGGTGTCGGCGGGTTGGGCTGGCCGGGAGTGACAAGGCGCGGCGGCATCGCCGGCTCGCCGGGCTTGGCATTGGGATCGAACTCCGGCTTCACCGTGCGCGCGCCCCCCGGCCCGGATATCACGACCGCCCGATCGGAAATCTTCTCGATCTGCCAGCCGGCAACCTCGCCGCCCTCCTCGAGAACGGTCGGCTTGTCGTCGCCCTCCGCCTGGAAGATCGCCTGCCGGCTATCGCCGGAGATCAAGATGCCCGAGAGCCGCGGCAGATCGACCGTGGGCCGGACGCCCTCCTCGACCGCCAAGGCAGTACGGTCCGGGCGGCGCGTCGGGCTGAAGAGCGGCCGGGCGAGCAGTGTATCCACCATGTCGTCGCGATCGACCTCGGCCGGGTGCAGGGCGCTCGGCGGTGGGTCCTTGTCAGCGGCAGGGCCGGCGGCAGGCTTGGCAGCCATCGGGCCTCCGCCCGGCAACAGCTCGAGGCCGATGATGACCGCCAGCACCAGCGACACGGTACCCAGACCGGCAAGCAGGATGCGCTCCTTCATTTCGCCTCTCCGCCCGGTCCGGCCCGGAAGGCGTAGATGGTGAAGCTGGCCTCCAGCCGCTGGCCGTTGACCGCGTTCAGGGCCGGCAGCGCGTGGATTTCAAGCTCGTCGATCAGCATCGGCAGCCGCGCCGTCTCGACTGTCTTGATCAGGGCGACGACCACCGTCCACGGCTCGTGCAGAGACACTTTCAGCCCGATCCGGCGATAGGCGCCGACTTGCTGGCCGGGCACCGTCTCGAAGCTCGTGATGTTGGCGTTCACGCTGGTCGCCATGTCCTGCACCATGTCCTGCAGGGTGGCTGCGGCGACCGCGTCGCTGCCGCCTTCGATGGTGAAGACCCGCGATTCGCCGTCCTCGCGCATCTCGGCGACCTGCTTGCGCAAGGTCGGCAGGCTCGCCGCCAGCCGCTCCATCCGCTCGAGCAGCGCCTGGTCGTGGGCGAGATGCTCCGCCCGGTCGCCGTAGAAGGACACGACCGGCGCCACCAGACCAAGCCACAGCACCAGCACGAGCAGAAGCGTGATCGCAAGCGCGACGAGGCTGCCGGTACGGCCGGACGGAAGCGCGAGGTCCATGTCAGGGGCGCGCCTCGGTCGAGATCGAGAAGGTCTCGGTGCGGGCGCCGGGCATATGGGTGGACGGCGCTGCGAAGGCGGGGTCCTTGAACAGCGGATCGGCGGCCAGGGCGCCGATCAGCTTGGCGGCGGCGACCGACTGGCCGTTCATCGTGACCTTGCGCTGCTCCATGGTGAAATCGGTCAGGCGCGTGTCGTCGGGCAGGATCTGCGTTGCCGCGGCGAGCACCGCCATCGGATCGCCGAGCCGGCTCCGCTCGTTGGTCAGCACGTCGGCACCGGCACTGCTGGCCAGCTGGCGGCGGAGCCCCTCGGCCTCGTCGACCGACTTCTTGAGCGCGTCCATGCGGGCGCTCGTCGCCGCCATCTCCCATGACTGGCGCAGGAAGGGCATGCCGATCGCGATCGCCAGCAACACAAGGCAAACCCCCGCAGCCACCGGGACGAGCCGAGCCCGGATGCCGCCACCGCGACGCTCAGGCGCGCCTATCGGGATCTGCCGCCGCTCCTGCCCATCGACCGCGATCTCTATCACAGTCGGGCGCAGCCCGGCCCGGTGCAGCGCGGCGAGCAGCGCTTCGGTCGCGGCCTTCGGCACCAGCGACAGCCGGACCTCGATCCTGCCGTGCTGGCGGTCGCGCTGCTCCAGCGCATAGCTCCACCACGCCTCGTCGGCGGTGAACGGCGTCTCGCGATCCATCTCGTAGGCCAGCACCCGGTCGAGCTCGCTCGCCGCGGCCAGCGGCAGAGTCAGCCGCTTCTCCAGCAGGAGTTCGTACGGCAGGCGCAACCTGATCGTGCCGGCGCGAGCGCGCGCCGCGGCGTCGCCCAACGCCGGTGATTCCACCGAATACCGGCCAAGATCGGCGATCTCGCGGTGGTGCAGACGCGACAGCCGGACGGCAAGGCCGCCGCCGCTTTCGGTCTCCGGCTCGACGAGGAGACCGTCCTGCGATTCGACCATTGCCAGGCGCAGGCGCTCGGGGACGAACGCGAGCATCTGGTCGGCCCACCATTCGACAAGATCCCTCAGCATGCAGCGCCGCCATGTGAATGCCGGTCCCGGCCGGCGGGGAGTTCTAGGCCAAGTGGCCGCTGCGGCGGAAGAGGCAGCATCGTTCAGCCTGTCGGCACCTGGCTCATCACCGGCGCGACGGTGATGTCGGGCCAGTGCCGGGGATCGCCTTTCGGAAAGGCGAGATGGATCTTCACGAGGCCCGGCGGATTGGGCTGGGTCCACTCGCTTTGCCACTCGGTCCCGCCGGGCGGGCGGAAGCTGAACGTGACGCTATCCACTCCGGCCAGCAGTTCGGCGTCGTTCCAGGAGGGTGGCGGACCAATCGGCACCTCGTGGAAGTGGAGCCGCCACCGCACGATCAGCCGGTGCTGGCTGTCGAGCAGCAGCTTGACCTCCGCCCTCCGGGTCGCCGTGGCCACGGCTTCCGGAAGCTCGGTCGTGAAGGTGAATTGCTGGGCGCTCCCAGCGATCTGGCCGGTGTCGGTGTCGCTGCCGGCGCTCAGATGCGTGATCAATTGCCGCAACACGCGGTCCGTCGAATCGAGCTGGCCGCGTTCGGCGACGATCCTCGTCTGGGTGGCCCAGGCCTTGAGGCCCAGCCGGGTTCCCTGCAGCAACCCGACGACCAGGAAGCCGGCCACCGCGACGACCACCAGCATCTCGATCAGCGTGAAGCCGCGTTGCCGGTTCATGGCGTGCCCGCGGGCGCTTGGGCCAGGCGCTGTGTGTGCAAGGTCACCTCGCGCGACCGGCCACCCTCGGTCCAGGTGATCGTGACCGCCACGTCGTAGAGCGAGATCGGCACGGGCGGCGTCGGGCGCGCGCCTTCGTCCCCGGAATCGTCGGGCGAAGGCCGGGTCGTGGCGCCCGGAGCGACCGCGAGACGCCAATGATAGCCGCCGCCGTCGTCGCCGGTCAGCGGCCCCTCGGTGGCATGGATGTTCGTGCCGATCGCGTCAAGATGGGACCGGGCTCGCGACACCGCCTCCTCGTATCGCCCGGCGGTGCGCGCGGCGACGAGCCCGGCGCCCGCGGTCTTGAACAACACGACGAAGGCCAGCGCCGCAATGGTGAAGGCGACCAGCACCTCGAGCAGGGTGAAGCCGCGCTCACGAGGCATCGGCCACGCTCACTGCGCCATTGAGCCAGTCGACGCCGATCGCGACCTTGTGCCCGCCATCCTCGAGCGTGATGCGGCCGCCGGAGGAGCTGCCGTCGGGGTCGAAGCGGATGCCGGCGACCATCTGGGCGCGGACCTCGCCGGCCGCCGTCGCGACCGAGATCGTGAAGCGGCCCGGCAGATGCTCCGGCCGCGCCGCGCCGACCGCATAGGTCCGGTGCTCGATGTCGACGGTCATGACCACCGGGCGATCGGTGCCGATGGCCCGCGACCGCGTCTCGCGCAGCGCTTCGGCGATGTCCGAAGCGGCATGGCGGAGGCTGAGGCCGTGGCTGCCGAACGGGCCGCGGAGCACGATCAGCGCGGTCAGCAGCCCCATGATCGCGAGCACGATCAGAAGCTCGAAGAGGGTGAACCCGCTGCTGCGGTCAGCCGGCGAGGTCATTGAGGCTCAGCATCGCGAGCAGCAGCGAGGCCATGATGGTCGCGACGGCGCCACCCATGACGATGACGATCAGCGGCACGAGCAGCGACACCAGACGTTCGAGGCCGAGCCGCGTCTCCTCCTCGTGAATCTGGGCGGCGCGAAGTGCCATCGGGCCGAGCGTCGCCGTCTCCTCGCCCAGCCGCAGGAGATGGATGGTCCGCACGGGGAACACCCTCGACTCGTCGAGCGGGCGCGACAGCCCGGCGCCGCCCTTGGCGCGCGCGATCGCCGCCTCGACCGCGTTGGACGCCGCGAGATTGCCCAGCGCGTCGCGGACGATGCCCAGCGCCGCGATCAGCGGCACGCCGTTATTGAGCAGCGTGCCCAGGGTTCGGCAGAGCCGCGCCGCGACGATCTCGCGCGTCAGCCGACCGATTACCGGCAGGCGCAGGACCAGCCGGTCG